>CAYTMB010000072.1:0-10105 GCA_964438465.1 uncultured Rhodovulum sp.
ACGGTGAGGGACAGCGGCGCTCTCGGCGGATGTAATTCGGCGAGCCGGGCGCGCCTCGCCTTCCGCCATGGGCTCCAGGCGACGGACCGGGCAAGGCCCCAACGGGGCCTCGCCTTTCCAGTCCGAAGGCGGGACGGACCCCAAGCCACCGCATTGAACGAGCGCCCCGCGCGGGTTCGGCGGATCGGGGCGTTGGGGCGCTCACTGTCGTGGAGCGTTCACGCAATCGCAACGATCGCAGGCGCGCCGGTCCGGCGCCCACCAAACGAACGGCGGGCCGATGGCCCGCCGGTGCGTTCGCCGAAAGAGGTCTGGTCAGGCGGCTTCGGACCGCGCGTGCTGGCGCTCGCTCTCCTCGCGGCTCAGCGCCACCGAGGTCCGCACGCCGCGGCGCACGAAATCCATCATGCCCTTCACCGTGCGCTCGTTGGGGTCGATCCCCGCGCACATCAGCACTTCGCGGCCGTCGCGCGAGCGCGCCCAGCGGGCGATCACCTCGGCGCCGTTGCCGTATTTCTTGTCGTCGGCGATCGCGTCGTCCAGCGCCGCCAGGACCACCGCCGCGAACAGCTTCTGGGCCCGCGCACCCTGGTCGTTGGTGAACGCGACCTCATCCACGTAATCGAACACTACGCTCGTCCTCTCCATATCGTCATTCAAGTTTGCGCGCACTATGACGATCCGGTGACGATTCGGGCCTGCCATTTTGACATGGCAGCCATGCGTCGATCGTATGGCCCGTCCTAGAGCCTGTCACATAGGCTTCATGGCGCGCGGAATCAACTCCCGTGACCGCGGGCGGGCGCATCGGGGACGGCGTCGGACCAGTTCAACCGGCGGTAGTCGAATCCCCGCTCCAGCGTCGGCTTGACGATCTGGAAATACGGCGAGATGTCGAAGTCCCGCGGCGCATACAGCGAATGGTGCCGGATGTGCAGGATCTCGCGGCGCTGGAACTGCGCGGCGTCGGTGTGGCGCAAGTCGCGGGTGATCCGGGGCAGGATCGGATAGCGCACCGATCCGAAGGCCTCCGCGATCAGCGACGAGCAGATCGCCCGGGTCGGGTCGCCCGCCCCCATCGCCAGCATCCGCCGGCGGAAGCGCACCGGCACCGGCGGCGTCGGCAGGAAGTAGCGCAGCAGGTCGGTGACGTTCTTCATGTCGTAGCGCATGCCGAGGCTCGCGACCATGAAGCCCACCACCCGGTCGCGATCCCCCGGGGTCAGGTTCACCGCGCGGCAGATGCGGACATGCGCGTGGTGATACTTGCTCAGCGGCGAGGCGACCACGCCCTCGCCGAGGTTCGCCTCGATCAGGCAGCGCGGATCCGCGCCGCCGTCGCCGAGCGCATCGCCGACATAGAGCGCCGAATGCGACCAGGTCGACTGGGTCAGGTACTTGATCGCGATCGAGATCCGGGTGGCCCCCTCGACCAGCAGCACATCGCCGGGGCGCAGCGCCCGCCGCAGCCCCTTCGGATCGCCGTAGGCGTAGGGCCGGAACCCCGGCGACGGCTGCTGCAGCCGGGCGGCGAGCGCGCGCCCGATGCGGTCGAGAAGACTGTCGCGCGCCGCCGTCATCGCCTGCTCCGTTCCCTGCCGCGGCCCGCTGGACGCGCGCCGCATCGCCATCGCGGCGACGCCGGCCCGCCAGCCTCGCGCAGGCGTGTCATCCTGGCGAAAGTCGCCTACACAATCGCGGCGATCTGTAACAAATCCGCTATCGCAGACGATAGGAGTCGCAATGGCCCCGGACAAGGATCCGCCGCTCGACGACCTGCTGCGGGCCGCGAACCGGGGCGACGGGCGCGCCTATGCGCGCTTTCTTGGCGCGGTGACGCCGATCATCCGGGGCATCGCCCGCGCCCGCGGCGCGGGGCTGGGCCCCGAGGCCTGCGAGGATGTGGTGCAGGAGACCCTGCTGGCGATCCACCGGAAGCGGCAGACCTGGCGCGAGGACGCGCCGGTGCGGCCCTGGCTCTACGCCATCGTGCGCCACAAGGTCGTCGACGCCTTCCGCGCGCGGGGCCGGCGCGTGCAGGTCTCGATCGACGATTTCGCCGAGGTTCTGCCGGCGGAGGCCGGGCCCGACCCGACCGAGCGCAGCGACGCCGAACGGGTCATCGCGCGGCTCGACCCGCGCTCGGCGCGGATCGTGCGCGCCATCGGGATCGAGGGCGCCAGCGTCGCCGAGCTGTCCGCGGCGATGGGGATGACCGAGACCGCGGTGCGGGTCGCGCTGCACCGGGGCCTGCGCCGGCTCGCGGCGCTGCGGGAGGGGATGATCGAATGAACACCGACGAGCTGATCCGGGCGATGGCGGCCGACGCGAAGCCGTCGCGCAGCTGCGCGCAGATGCTGCCGCTGGCGCTCCTGGCCTGCGCGCTGGTCGGCGCGACGTTCTTCAGCGCGACGACGGGGCTGCGGCCGGACTGGGCGCAGGCGATGACGACCCCGCCGGCGCTGGTCAAGCAGCTGGTCCCGCTGGTGATGGCGGCCGCGGCCTTCGGCGCGCTGGTCCGGCTGACCCGGCCGGAAGCCGGGCCCGGCGGCTGGGCCTGGGCGCTGCCGGCGGCCGCGGCGCTCGTCGTGGCGGCGTTCGCGATCGCCGCGGCGGGCGCGCCGCCGCCCGACTGGCGCGCCGCGGTCATGGGCGGGACCAACTGGAACTGCCTGCTGAGCATCGCGACCGTCGGCCTGCTGATGCTGGCCGGCGCCTTCGCGGCGCTGCGCCGCGGCGCCAGCGCGCATCCGCGGCTGTCGGGCGCGCTGGCGGGCCTCTTCGCCGGCTCGGCCTCGGCGGCGCTGTTCGCGAGCTTCTGCGCCGAGGACAATCCGATGTTCTGGAGCGTGTGGTACGGGCTTGCGATCGCCATCGTCACGGCGGTCGGCGCCTGGCTCGGCCCGCGGCAGCTGCGCTGGTGACCCGGCCGCCGCGTCAGACCGCGGGCTGGGTCCGGGCGGCGGAGCGGCGCATGACGATGGTCGGCTCGGGCGGCAGCACGACGGCGTTCGCCGGCACGTCGACCCGGACCACGACGTTGGCGCCGATCACCGCATCGTCGCCGATGGTGATCCCGCCGATCAGCACCGCGCCGGCGCCGATCGTGACCCGGTCGCCGATGCGCGGCGTCGGCGGCGCCGGCCCGGTGCGGGCCGCGCCGATGGTCACGTTGTGCCGGATCAGGCAGTCGTCCCCGATGACCGCTTGCGCGTGCACGACGATGCCGCTCTGGTGGCCGATGCGGAAGCGCCGGCCGATCTGCGTCCCGGCGGGCAGCTCGATGCCGTGAAAGCTGCGCACGAACCACTGGGCCGCCAGGAACAGCCGCTTGCACACCCGCTTGCCGATCGGGTTCTCCAGTCCGCGCACCCAGACGCCGAAGCGATGCACGGCGAGGACCTGGAATCCCGGCGTGAAGACCGAGCCGCGGTTGGTCTGCCGATCCTCGCGCCAGAAGGCGCGCAGCTCGCGGAAGGACGCGATCCCCCGCCCCGATTGCGCGATGGCGGACCCGTCGCCCGGGACCTGCTCCGAACCGCCGATACTCAAGGCGGGCACAGCTTCAGGATTCGACAAAGGCCGAGTGCTACCCGCAAACATGTCACCCCCACTCGAATGAAAGACAACCTAGCCCCGCGGCGGAGTCAAATCAACGTAAACGCGCGGCGCCGCGCGAACTCCGTCGCCGCCGGCGCCGGACCGCCCGAATTTGCGCCGTTTCGGGCGACCGCCCCTTGCGCGAGCGCCGGGGCCAGGCCCGACGCCGGGCGGGGCCGGAGCGCCGGCGCCGGCCTCGCGCCGCTCGCGCCCCGGCGAATCGTCCGGCGAACCGGGGTCTCGCGATTGCTCCCGGCGCGCGGCTGCGGCAAGGTCGCGGCGATCTTTCGCGAGGACCCGTCCATGAAGGAAGCCGAGGCCGTCACCTTCGCCGGCGCGACGCTCGACCGCGCGGCGCAGCTGCGCGGCGACCCGGCGGCGCTGGCCGCGCTCGAGGCCGGCGCCGACGCCCGCTGCCTCGCGATCTGGCGCGGCCGGCCGCTGGTGGACGGCGGCGACGGCATGGCGCTGGCCTGGCTGCCGACCGGCCATCCGGTCTTCGCCGGCGAGACCGGCGGCGCGATCTTCCTCGGCCGGCTCGGCGGCGCGCCGCGCTTCGCGCGCGACCTCGCCGGCTGGCCCGGCCCGGCGCCGCTCGACGAGGCCGCGCCGGGGTTTCACGACGACAGCCGCACCCCGCACCCCGACCTGCCCGGGCATCTCGCCTTCGCCGACCTGCGCGCGGTGATGAGCCAGCTCGGGGTCGAGGACGCCGGCGTCGCCGCGGCGGCCAAGGGCATCTTCGCCTGGCACGCCGGCCACGGCTTCTGCGCCCGCTGCGGCGCGGCCTCGGAGGTGGCGGACGCCGGCTGGAAGCGGGTCTGCCCGGTCTGCGGCGGCCAGCATTTCCCGCGCACCGACCCGGTGGTGATCATGCTGGTCACGCTGGGCGATCAAGTGTTGCTCGGGCGCTCGGCGGCCTGGCCGACGGGCATGTACTCGCTGCTCGCGGGCTTCATGGAGCCCGGCGAATCGATCGAGGCCGCGGTGCGCCGCGAGATCTGGGAGGAGGCCGGCGTGCAAGTCGGCGCGGTCGAGTACCTGTCGAGCCAGCCCTGGCCCTTCCCGTCGAGCCTGATGATCGGCTGCCGCGGCCTCGCGCTGAGCCGCGAGATCGCGCTCGACCCGGTCGAGCTGGAGGACGCGCGCTGGCTGACCCGACAGGAGGTGCTGGACGGGCTGACCGGCCGCGACCCCGACATCCGCCCCGCCCGCAAGGGCTCGATCGCGCGCTTCCTGCTGGAGCGCTGGCTGGCCGACCGGCTGGCCTGACCCCATCCCCGACCAAGGACCCCGACCCATGCGCCCGACGCTCCTCGCCGCCCTCTGTTTCGCCGCCGCGCCGGCCCTCGCGCAGGACGCGCCGCCGGCGCTGTCGGCCACCTATGTCTGCGACGGCGGCGCCGTGCTGCAGGCGGCCTACATCAACCCCGAGACCGGCCCCTCGCTGGCGGTGGTCGGCTGGGCGGGGATGCTGATCCCGATGCGGGCCGGGCCGACCGGGTCGGGCGTGCGCTACATCGCCTTCGACGAACAGGCGAGCTACCGCTGGCACACCAAGGGCGACGAAGGCGTGCTGCTGTTCCTGCTCGCCGACCACACCGCCGAAGAAGAAGTCGTGCTCGACGGCTGCAGGCAAGTCGCGCAATGACCCGGCGCGCGGGCGCGGCGGACGGATGAGCGGGCGGCCGGAAGTCCTGTTCCCGCTCTTCGCCGAGCTGACCGCGCTCGACGGGATCGGACCCAAGACCGCGCGGCTGCTCGCGCGGCTCGAGATCGCGCGCCCGGTCGATCTGCTGCTGACCCTGCCCCAGAGCGTGGTCGACCGCCGGCTGCGCGCCTCGATCCGCGACCTCGCCCTGCCCGCCACCGCCACCGTCGAGGTCGAGATAGGGCTGCACCGGCCCGCCGCCGCGCGCGGCCGCCCCTACCGCATCCATGTCCGCGACGCGCGCACCGAGTTCCAGCTCGTCTACTTCCACGCCCGCGAGGACTGGCTGCGCCGCGAGCTGCCCGCCGGCGCCCGGCGCATCGTCTCGGGCAAGGTCGAGCTGTTCGACGGCATCGCGCAGATGGTCCACCCCGACCATGTGCTGCGCCCCGACGGCGACGAGAGCCTGCCCGACTTCGAGCCGGTCTATCCGCTGACCCAGGGCCTCACCCAGCGCCAGATGGCCCGCGCCGCCGCCGAGGCGCTGGCCCGCGCCCCCGACCTGCCGGAATGGATCGAGCCCTCGCTGCGCGCCGCGCGCGGCTGGCCCGACTGGCGGGCCGCCGTCGTCGCGGCCCACGCGCCGGCGACGCTGGCCGACCTCGCGCCCTCGGCCCCCGCGCGCGAGCGCCTCGCCTACGACGAGTTGTTCGCGCATCAGGTCACGCTGGCGCTCGCGCGGGCGCAGATGAAGCGGCCCCGGGGCTTCGAGACCCGCGGGGACGGCGCCCTGCAGGCCCGGGTGCTCGCCGCCCTGCCCTTCGCCCCGACCGCCGCCCAGACCCGCGCCGTGGCCGAGATCACCGCCGACATGGCGACGCCCGCCCGGATGAACCGCCTGCTGCAGGGCGACGTCGGCGCCGGCAAGACGCTGGTGGCGCTGCTCGCGATGCTGGCCGCCGTCGAGGCCGGCGGCCAGGCGGCGATGATGGCCCCGACCGAGATCCTCGCGCGCCAGCACCACGCCTCGCTCGCGCCGCTGGCCGAGGCGGCCGGCGTGCGGCTCGACCTCCTGACCGGCCGCGACAAGGGCGCCGAGCGCGCGGCCAAGCTCGCCGCGCTCGCCGCGGGCGAAACCGGGCTCGTCGTCGGCACCCATGCGCTGTTCCAGAAGGACGTGGCGTTCCGCGAGCTGCGCCTCGCCGTGATCGACGAGCAGCACCGCTTCGGCGTGCTCCAGCGCATGGATCTGGGGGCCAAGGGTCGCGCCGCCGACATCCTGGTGATGACCGCGACCCCGATCCCGCGCAGCCTCGCGCTGGCGCAATACGGCGACATGGACATCTCGGTGCTCGACGAAAAGCCGCCCGGCCGCCGCCCCGTCGAGACCGTGCTGGTGTCCTCGGGGCGCGTCGACGAGGTGGTGGCCCGGCTGGCGCGCGCGCTCGACGACGGCCGGCAGGCCTACTGGGTCTGCCCGCTGGTCGAGGAATCCGAGACCGCCGAGATGACCGCCGCCGAGGAGCGCGCCCGCGCGCTGCGCCTTGCGCTCGGCCCCGACCGCGTCGGCCTCGTGCACGGCCAGCTGCCCCCGGCCGAGCGCGACGCCGCCATCGCCGATTTCGCCGCCGGCCGCCTGCGGCTGCTGGTCGCGACCACGGTGATCGAGGTCGGCGTCAACGTGCCGAACGCCTCGATCATGGTGATCGAGGGCGCCCAGCATTTCGGCCTCGCCCAGCTCCACCAGCTGCGCGGCCGGGTCGGGCGCGGCGCCGCGCAATCGACCTGCCTGCTGGTCTACGACCCGCCGCTCGGCGAGACCGCCCGCGCCCGGCTGGAGATCCTGCGCGAGACCGAGGACGGCTTCCGCATCGCCGAGGAGGACCTGCGGCTGCGCGGCGCCGGCGACCTGCTCGGCGTCCAGCAATCCGGCCTGCCGAAGTTCCGCGTCGCCGATCTCGAGGCGCAGGCCGGGTTGATGCGCGTCGCCCATGACGACGCCCGGCTGCTGCTGGCGCGCGACCCCGACCTGACCGGCCCGCGCGGCGATGCGGTGCGCACGCTGCTCTACCTGCTCGACCGCGACAAGGCGATCCGGCTGCTGGCGGTGGGCTGAGCGCGCCTGTTCCCTCTTCGTTCGCGAATCGCTTGACCTATGGTTAATTCGATGCGAACAATCACGGAACATAACGGATCACAGAGGGAACATCGCCATGCTCGCCGATCTCCGCGCCCTGCTGAACGCCGACCCCGACACCCTCGCGCGCGAGGCGCTCGGCCTCGCGGCGCTTGTCGTCATGATCCTCGCCGGCCTGTTCGTGCCCACGCTCGGCTGAGCGCCACCTTTGCCTGCGACGCGCCTGCCCGGATCCTGCCGCTCCGGACCGCCACTGCCTCGGCCGCGCCGCCACTTCATCGCCGCACCCCGCCCGGGTCGCGGCGATTTTTTTGGCCTGCGCGCGGGGGGCGCAAAGGTTGCGGATGCCTTAACAGCACGGGTAATTTATTGTAATATCAGCTACTTATCAGAGTGGGCACGCGTGCCCAACCGGCCCGGCGCACAGGTTCAGGCCGCCGCGACCGCCTCGTCGCAGGCGGCCAGCGTCGCGTCGAGCGCCAGCAGGATCGAGGCATGGCGGTTCTTGTAGTCGCGCGCCGGCAGCAGCACCTCGAACCCCTCGAACGGCGCCTCGGGAACCGGCCCGCCGGCCTTCAGCATCGCCGCCAGCTGGTCGCGCCCGCGCGCGATCTCGTCGCGGCCGAGCCCGATGACGACCGACCCCAGCACCGAGGCCGCCGCCTGCCCCAGCGCGCAGGCCCGCACGTCCTGCCCGAAGGCGACGATCCGGCCGTCGGCGAGGTCCAGATCCACCGTCACCGTCGAGCCGCACAGCGGCGCGCGCTTCTTCGCGCTGACCTGCGGCGCCGCCAGCCGCTCGCTCAGCGGGATATCGGCCGCCAGCGCCAGGATGCGCTGCGAGTAGAGCTTGATCAGGTCGGTCTCGCCGCTCATCGGTCCGGTCCTATGCAAACGTCGCGTCGGCGCATAGATAGCGCGGGTCCGGCCATCCGAAAAGGGGACGCCCATGCCGACCTTCGACCCCGCCACGCTGACCTGGGACGCGCGCGGCCTGATCCCCGCCATCGCCCAGACCGCCGCGGGCGAGGTGCTGATGCTCGCCTGGATGAACGAAGCCAGCCTCGCCGAGACGCTGGCGACCGGCCAGGTCACCTACTGGTCGCGCTCGCGGGCCGAGCTGTGGCGCAAGGGCGCGACCTCGGGCCATGTCCAGCGGCTGATCGAGCTGCGCGTCGACTGCGACCGCGACGCGCTGCTGCTGATCGTCGAGCAGACCGGCCCCGCCTGCCACACCGACCGCCCGAGCTGCTTCTTCACCGCCGTCCGCGACGGCGCCGAGGTGATCCTGACCGACCCGCTATAACCTATAACCCGACCAGCGCCCGCACCGCCGCGGGGCTCAGCCCGTCCGCGCGATACCGCGCGATCGCCCGGGCGTCGTCGCGCTTGGCGAGCCGCCGGCCGTCCTCGTCGCGGATCAGCCGGTGGTGGCGCCAGACCGGCGCCGGCAGGCCGAGCAGCGCCTGCAGCAGCCGGTGCAGCGGCGTCGCCTCCCACAGGTCGGCGCCGCGCACCACATCGGTGATCCCCTGATGCGCGTCGTCGACCACCACAGCGAGGTGATAGGCGGCGGCGCCGGTGTCCTTGCGGCCAAGCACGACGTCGCCCAGCCCCGCCAGCATCGCGTCGGGATTCAATGCGTGCAGGCCCGGATGGATCGGGCCGGCCTCCTCGAAAAACAGTTGTTGGCCAGCGGCTTGGAGGGCGCGGCGGAGGTCGAGGCGGATGGCGTCGCCCGGGCGCAGGTCGGTCATCGGGCGGGGGCGGCAGGTTCCGGGGTAGACCGGGTCGGCGGGGGCGCCCTCCTGCGGGGCGGAGAGGGCGGCGCGGATGTCGGCGCGGGTGCAGCGGCAGGGGTAGGTGAGGTCCATCGCGGCGAGGCGGTCGAGGGCGGCGGCGTAGACCGGGAGGCGTTCGGACTGGCGCAGGACCGGCTCGGGCCAGGCCAGGCCGAGCCAGGCGAGGTCGTCGCGGAGGGCTGCGTCGTATTCGGGGCGGGACCGGGCGGCGTCGAGATCCTCAATGCGCAGCAGGCACTTGCCGCCGCTGCTTCGCGCAAGGTCCCAGGCCGTCAGCGCCGAGAAGGCGTGGCCGAGATGCAGCGGGCCGGTCGGGGACGGCGCGAAGCGGGTGACGAAGGCGGGCACCGTGGCAGGTCAGCCGTCCGGGCGGCGCAGCCGGCGGGCGCGGCGGTCCGGCGGCGGGAAGCGGGCGGGGACGCGGGTCATGAGCGGCAGATAGGGCGGCGGGGCGGCGGGCGCAAGCGGGGCGGAATTCGGCCGCGGCGCCAAGGGGTTGGCGGGGCTGGAATGCGGCTGGAAACCGGCTGGAAACCGGCTTGCCAGATTTCAGGGGCATTTTAACGGGTTTGGGGCAGGATGGCGGCTTTCCGGGAGATGACAGGAGTCCGAGACCGTGGAAGACCGGCTGCGCACGATCGCCCAACAGCAGGCCCATCTGAAGATGATGATGTCGCTCGCCGACCTCGAGGTCGACCTGCGCGACATCCGGCTGCGCGGGGCGCTGATCCCGGCGGACTGGGGCAAGCTCGAGAAGACGGCGCCGGTGCGGCCGCGCAAGAAGAAGGTGACGGTGGCGCTCGACGCCGACGTGCTGCGCTGGTTCCACGGCCTCGGCGCCGGCTACCACGGCCGGATCAACGCGGTGCTGCGCACCTACATGCTGGCGCTGATCTCGAAGGAGGTGCTGAGCCA
>CAYTMB010000073.1:0-9906 GCA_964438465.1 uncultured Rhodovulum sp.
CGTCCCTGTAGAATCGATCCAGCCGCCCTCAGCCAGCACTGTGTCGTGTAGCGTGAAGTTATCGGCGGTGTCGCGCTTTCGTGTTGCTTATGCGGCGAGGATGCGCCGCCAAGCGGCGTCGGTTTTGTCCGGGACGGTTTCGATGCGGGCGAGGAACCAGTCGAGACAGCGCTGGAGGCGCCTGGTCGCGGGCCCGCAGAACGGGGCGAGGAAGCGGTGGAGCCGGCCATGCAGATTGTTCACGGTCTGGATGTGGAAGGCGCCGTCGATGACGCGCGGTCCGCTGCGCGCGTCGATGCGCCAGTGGGGCTGGCCGCGCAGCCGGGCGAAGACACGGTAGGCCTCGGCGCGGTCGGAGCAGAGCGCGGCGTCATGGCCGACATGGCGGGCGAGGCGCTCGACGATGCTCATGGCGCGGCGGTCGGCGAGCCGGTCGGCGCGGCGGCCCTGGGCGCGGTCGGCAAGCGTCAGCACCGGGACTTGCCATGTCCGAGGATCGGCGCGGCGGTCCGGACGGCGCATGTCGCGCCAGCGGGGACGGTCAGGCTCGGGGGATTTCTTCGGGCTTTCCAGGTGCCTGCCCCATTCCCGCGAGCCTTTTCGCGACTCGCGTACGAGGGTCTCGTCCGCCTCGACGATGCCGTAGAGCGCCGGTGCGCCCACCTCCCACAGCGCCTCGAGCACCCGCATCCGCCAGCGCCAGATCGTCATCCGCCCGACCCCCAGCCGTGCCGCCAGCGCCCGGCACGAGGCCGGCCTCGACCCCGAGAGCATGTCCGCCACCGCCGCGGCGAACTTGTCGACAAGCCGCACCCGCGCCGCCCCCGTCCCGGTCGCCGAGGAGACGGTGCGCCTGCAGGCGGGGCAGCGGAACCGCTTCAGCCCGGTCCGCGTCTGCCCCCAGGGTCGCGGCCCCTCCGCGCCGCAGTGCAGGCAGCGCCGCAGCGCCGCCCCGCGCGCGTCGATCCGCCCCCGGACCTCGATGCGCGCCTCAAGCTCCCCCAGCGCCGCGTACAGCTCGCGCAGCTCCGTCACCGTGAGGTCCCCGACGCGCGCGCAAAAGCTGCGGAACACCATGACGTCCATCGCCGACCTCCGTGCCAATGCTCGATGTTCGCATAATGTTCCAATCCTGCCTAACCTGCAACACGCAAGCGCGACATCACCGAGTTATCCACAGGCGCGCGGAGGCTGTTTCAGGCGACGCGGTAGCGCGACAGGACCGCGCCGGTGTCCATCCCGCGGGTGTCGATCAGCGCGAGTTTGGTCCGCGCGACCGCGCCGTCGAACAGCCGCGAGCCGCCGCCGAACAGCATCGGGACGGTCAGCAGCCAGTATTCGTCGATCACGCCCGCGCGCATGGCGGTCTGGGCGAACTTGGCGCCGGCGAAGATCACCATGTCCTTGCCGGGCTTCGCCTTTTCCGCCGCCGCCGTCTCGGCCAGCCCCTGCGTGGCGATCTCGGTGTTGGCCCAGCCCGAGGCGTCGGTCAGCGAGCGGGTGAACAGGATCTTGCGCGAGCCGTTCATGAAGGTCGCCACCGCACGCTCGGGCGCGGCGACGGCGGCGTCGCCTTCGGCCTGCGGCCAGTAGGCGGCCATCATCTGCCAGGCGGTGCGGCCGAACAGCAGGGTGTCGAAGCGCCTGGGCATCTCGGCGGTCCAGCGGTCGAGGTCGCCGGACCATTCCGGCCCGATGAACTCGCCGCCGGGGCCGTCGATGAAACCGTCGACGCTGAGAAACATCGACAGGACGAGCTTGCGCATGGCGTCTTCCTCCCTCCATTCCGCTTGCGTTCTGCAAGCGGTTGAAGGTTGCCGCAACCGCTTGTAAATTGCAATCGGATTATGCGAGGGCCTGCGATTGGATCAACGCTCCGGCTGCCCGATCAACCTGTCGATGGAGCTGTTCGGCGACCGCTGGACGCTGATCATCCTGCGCGACGTGATGTTCGGGAACCGGCGCAGCTATCGCGACATCCTGACCCATTCGGTCGAGGGCATCGCCTCGAACATCCTGGTCGGCCGGTTGAAGATGCTGGTCGACGAGGGCCTGCTGACCCGCGCCGCCGACCCCGGCCACAAGCAGAGGTCGGTCTACAGCCTGACCGAGAAGGCGATCCAGCTGGTGCCGGTCCTGGTGCATCTGGGGGCCTGGGGGCGCCGGCACCTGGCGGTCAGCGCGGCGCTGAGCCTGCGCGCGGGGCTGCTGGAGGAGGGCGGGCCGCCGATGTGGGACGCCTTCATGCAGGAGCTGCGCGAGATCCATCTCGGGGTTCCGCGGATAGCGGAGGGGCCGAGCGTGCGCGACCGGCTGCAGGCCGCCTACAGTGCGTTCGAGGCCGAGGCGGCGGGCGGCGCGGCGGGGGTCAGCCGAACGAGCCGCTCGCCCGGGCCATGAGCTGGAAGGCGCGCCCGGAGCGGGTGTCGGCGAACCGGACCAGCTCGGCGTCGGCGACATGGGGCGCGATCTCGCCGAGCACGGCGTCGAAGCGGCGCTGGAAGAACAGCGCCGCGTCGCGAAAGATCGGGTCGGCCTTCATCAGCGCGCGGGTGGTCTCGATCACGGCGCCGTCGCGCATCGCGCCGAGGCCGTCGGCGGCGCCGCCGCGTTCGCCGGCGACGAAGCGCCGCCATGCCTCCGCCTCGGCCGGCGCGATCGCGAGGTCGTCCATGTAGAGGCCTTCCTGAGACAGCAGCGTCATCACGTCCTCGGAGGCCTGCAGCGTCTGGGCGTAGCTGCGGCGGGTCAGCGCCCGGCGCAGCGCGCGAAAGCCCTCGGCGTCGTCGGCGTCGCGCGGGAAATCGAAGGCGCGGACCAGATCCTCCCAGTCGAGCGGGGTTTCGGGGTCCGGCGCGGCGGCGAGCGGCAGCTCCGGCTCGGCCGGGGCTGGGGCGGGGCGGACCCGAGCGCGGGGCTGGCTGGCGGGACGCGGCGCGGGGGGTGCGGGCGCTTCGGCGGCGGCGAAGAGCGCGTCGAGGCGGGCGGAGAGCTGGGCCTGGCCGGCGAGGATGCGCTCGAGGGGGGCCGCGAGTTCGGTCCCGGTCCCGCGCCCGGCGAGGACCGCGCCCTGCACCGCCCTGGCGATTTCGGTCGGCGAGGCCGGGCCGTGGCGCTCGAGCGTCGCGCGCGCGGCGTCCAGGCGGTCCGCAAGCGGACCGACCAGCTCGGCGAGCGCGGCGATCATCCGGCGCTGGCGGTCGAGTTCCTCGGCGAGGAAGGCGGCGAGCCAGATCAGGATCAGCGGCAGCGCCAGCGTGACGAGGAAAAACGCCCCGTCGAGGAACACCGTGCCGCGCGCCTGCGCCGCGCCGAAGAAGCCGATGGCGTAGGCGAGCACGAGCACGGTCCAGACGGCGCTGGCCACCGCCGCGACGCGGCGCGCGCGGCCGAGCGCCTGGAGTCGCGCGAGCCCGCCTTGCAGCGCGCCGAGGCCGGCCGGGGAGGGGGTCGCCATGCCTGCGCCTCGGGCCTCGCGTCTCAGAGGAAGGAGACCGTGCGGATCTCGTAGGAGCGCAGTCCGCCGGGGGTGCGGACCTCGATGCTGTCGCCGGGCTCCTTGCCGATCAGCGCCATCGCCAGCGGCGATTTCATGTTCAGCAGCCCCTGCTCGATGCTGGCTTCGGCCTCGCCGACGATCTGGTAGGTCTTTTCCTGCTCGGTGTCCTCGTCGAGCAGGACGACCGTGGCGCCGAACTTGACCGGGCCGGACAGCCGGCTGACGTCGATGATCTCGGACCGGCCGATCATCCCTTCGAGTTCCTTGATCCGGCCTTCGGTGAAGCTCTGGCGCTCGCGGGCGGCGTGGTATTCGGCGTTCTCGGAGAGATCGCCGTGTTCGCGCGCCTCGGCGATCGCCCGGATGATCTCCGGCCGGTCCACCGACTTCAGCCGCTTGAGCTCGGCGTCGAGTTTCGCAAAACCCTTCGCGGTGAGCGGGATCTTCTCCATTTCAGGCCCTCCGTCGTCCGGCGCCCGCATTGCCGCGCGGCAAATGCGATGCAGGCCGACGCGGTCCGCGCCGGCCCGCCAGGCGGTGCGCCCTTAGCCGGATCTCAGCATATGAGGCCGCTTGTCGCACTTCAAGCGCCGCCACGCGCCGCCTGTGCCGGGCGGGGCGGTCGCGATTGCCCTCCGGTCGGGCTTCCGGTACGGCTCGGGGGAGTTTCGGCGGCGGATGGATGGGGGTGTGATGTCGCAGATCGAGCGCGAGTCGATGGACTACGACGTGGTGATCGTCGGCGCCGGCCCCGCCGGGCTGTCGGCCGCCATCCGGCTGAAGCAGCTCGATCCGGAGCTGTCGGTCGTGGTGATCGAGAAGGGCTCCGAGGTCGGCGCGCATATCCTGTCGGGGGCGGTGCTCGATCCGGTCGGGCTCGACGCGCTGCTGCCGGACTGGCGCGAGCGCGGGGCGCCGATCACGACGGAGGTGAGCGAGGACCGGTTCTATCTGCTCGGGCCGTCGGGCGAGGTGCGCATCCCGACCTGGCCGATGCCGCCGCTGATGAAGAACCACGGCAACTACATCGTCTCGATGGGCAATGTCTGCCGCTGGATGGCCGGGATCGCCGAGGATCTGGGCGTCGAGGTCTTTCCCGGAATGGCGGCGAGCGCGCCGGTCTGGGGAGAGGACGGCCGGCTGGCCGGGGTGGTCGCGGGCGAGTTCGGCCTCGACAGGGACCGCCGGCCCGGGCCGAACTACGAGCCGGGGATGGAGCTGCGCGGCAAATACGTCCTGCTCGCCGAGGGCGTGCGCGGGTCGCTGTCCAAGCAGGTCATCGCGAGGTTCGATCTCGGCGCCGGGCGCGAGCCGCAGAAATACGGCCTCGGGATGAAGGAGCTGTGGGAGGTCGATCCGGCCAGGCACAGGCTCGGGCAGGTGACGCATACCATGGGCTGGCCGCTGGGATCGAGCGCGGGCGGCGGGTCGTTCATGTATCATCTGGAAAACAACCAGGTCTATGTCGGGTTCGTGGTGCATCTGAACTACGAGAACCCGCATCTGTATCCCTACATGGAGTTCCAGCGCTTCAAGCATCATCCGCTGATCGCCGAGGTGCTGAAGGGCGGCAAGCGGGTCGCCTACGGCGCGCGGGCGATCGTCGAGGGCGGCTGGCAGTCGCTGCCGAAGCTGACCTTCCCCGGCGGGGCGCTGCTCGGCTGCGCGGCGGGCATGGTCAACGTGCCGCGGATCAAGGGCAACCACAACGCCATGCTGTCGGGCATCGCCGCCGCCGAGGCGGCGCAGGCGGCCATCGCCGCCGGGCGCGAGGGCGACGAGCTGGAGGCCTACGAGACCGAGGTGCGGGAGGGCGCGATCGGCCGCGACCTCAGGCCGGTGCGCAACGTCAAGCCGCTGTGGTCGCGCTACGGGCTGACCGCCTCGCTGCTGCTCGGCGGCGCCGACATGTGGATCAACACGCTGACCGGCAACCGCTCGCCGTTCGGCGACATGAAACACGGCAAGTCCGACCCCGCCGCGACCGGCCGCGCGCAGCGGTTCGAGCCGATCGCCTATCCCCGGCCCGACGGCGTGCTGAGCTTCGACCGGCTCACCAACGTCGCGTTCAGCTTCACCAACCACGCCGAGGACCAGCCGTGCCATCTGGTGCTGGCCGATCCGGAGATCCCGATCGACATCAACCTGCCGCGCTACGCCGAGCCGGCGCAGCGCTACTGCCCGGCGGGCGTCTACGAGGTGCTGCGCGACGAGGACGGCTCGAACCCGCGGTTCCGGATCAACTTCCAGAACTGCGTGCACTGCAAGACCTGCGACATCAAGGATCCGAGCGAGAACATCACCTGGACCACGCCGCAGGGCGGCGACGGGCCGAACTACCCCAACATGTGAGATCCGCCGCGGCCGGGCGCAATTGCAACCCGTGGACGGGCGGCATAGGCTGTCGCCGCGCCGAGAAGCCCGTGGAGAACCCGCCGTTGCCCAGCCGTTTCGTCCATGCCCTGAGCGGCGCCGCCCTGACGCTGGCGCTGGTGCTGGCGGCGCCGCCGCAGCTCGCCGCCGCCGCCAGCCTGTCGGGCGCCTATCTCGCCGCGATCCAGGCCGATATCCGCAACGACTATCCGATGGCCGCGGAGTACTATCGCCGCGCGCTGTTTCTCGACCCCGACAACCTGGAGACGATGCAGAACGCGGCGGTGGCGCGGGTCGCGATGGGCGACGTGGCCGAGGCCAAGGCGCTGTCCGACCGGCTGATGGCCGAGGCGCCGGGCAGCCCGATCGCGATCCTGGTGCTGCTGTCGGATGCGCTGGCGCGCGGGGATTTCGCCGCCGCGCAGGTCGTGGTCGACGAAGCCGGCCCGGAGGGCAATCCGCTGCTGGTCGGCCTCGCGGGCGGGTGGATCGCCGCCGGCCAGGACGATTTCACCGAGGCGCAGGCCCGATTCGACGCCCTGAACCAGAACGAGGCGCTGGCCGCCTACGGCCAGTACCACAAGGCGCTGGCGCTGGCGCTGGCCGGGGACTTCGTCTCGGCCGAAGCCATCATGGCCGGCGGCGAGGCGGGCCCGCTGCATCTGAGCCGCGCCGCGCTGGTGGCCCATGCGCAGATCCTCGCGCAGATCGACCGCACCGACGAGGCGGTGGCGCTGCTCGACGCCGCGCTGGCGAACGGCTTTCCCGAGGCGAGCCTGACCGATCTGCGCGACCGGCTGGCCGCGGGCGAAGAGGTGCCGTTCACCCAGATCACCCGGGCGCAGGACGGCGCGGCGGACGCCTTCCTGACCCTCGCCGAGGGGCTGAACACGCCCGACAGCGACCGGCTGGCGCTGGTCTACGCCCGGCTGGCGCTGCATGTGCGCCCGGACCTGACCGAAGCCGCGCTGGTCGAGGCGGAGGCGCTGAGCCGGCAGGGCCAGTACACCCTGGCCGCGGCGGCGCTGGCGCAGGTCAAGCCCGAGGATCCGTGGTTCGTGACCTCCGAGATCCGCCGCGCCAACACCCAGCGCGACGCCGGCGACGTCGACGCCGCGATCGAGACGCTGACGGCGCTGGCCGAGAGCCATCCCGATCTGGTGGAGGTCCAGGCCGCGCTCGGCGACAGCCTGCGCACCGCCGACCGCTTTCCCGATGCGGCGGAGGCCTATGGCCGCGCCATCGCGGTGATCGGCGCGCCGCAGGCCGCGCACTGGCCGCTCTACTACAGCCGGGCGATCTCCTACGAGCGGGCGAAGGACTGGGACAAGGCCGAGGCGGATTTCCGCATGGCGCTCGAGCTCAGCCCCGAGCAGCCTTCGGTGCTGAACTATCTCGGCTACAGCCTGGTCGAACAGGGCCGCAACCTCGACGAGGCGCTGTCGATGATCGAGCGCGCGGTCGCGGGCCAGCCCGACGACGGCTATATCACCGACAGCCTCGGCTGGGTGCTGTACCGGCTGGGCCGGTTCGACGAGGCGCTGCCGCACATGCTGCGCGCGGTCGAGCTGGAGCCGGTCGACGCCGTGGTCAACGACCATCTCGGCGACGTGCTGTGGAGGGTCGGGCGCAAGCGCGAGGCCGAATTCCAGTGGCGCCGCGCGCTGTCCTTCGCGCCGGCCGACGATCTGGACATGGATCTGGTGCGGCGCAAGCTGGAGGTCGGGCTCGACGCGGCCTCGGCCGGGCGGCCGATCGAAAAGGCCGAAGACAACGGGTGACGCCGGTGCGTTCGCCGGACCCCGCCGGGCCCGAGGCCACGGTCGAGATCGCCTTCGCCAAGGTCAATCTCGCGCTGCATGTCACCGGCCGCCGCGCCGACGGCTATCATCTGCTCGACAGTCTCGTGGTATTCGCCGGGATCGGCGACCGGCTGGAGGCCGAGCCGGCGGACGGCCTCTCGCTGAGCCTGACCGGGCCGCAGGCGTCGGGCCTTGGCGCCGGGGCCGACAATCTGGTGCTGCGCGCCGCGATGTTGCTGCGCCCGCCGGGCCGCGGGGCGGCGCTGCGGCTGACAAAGGTCCTGCCGGTCGCCGCCGGGATCGGCGGCGGCTCGGCCGACGCCGCCGCGGCGCTGCGGCTACTCGGCCGGCTGTGGCGGGTGGGCGCGCCCGACGCGGCGGCGGTGCTGTCGCTGGGGGCCGACGTGCCGGTCTGCCTCGGGCTGAAGCCGGCGCGGATGCGCGGGATCGGCGAGGACCTGGCGGCCGTCGCGCTGCCGGCGTTCTGGATCGTGCTGGCCAATCCCGGCGTTCCGGTCGCCACCGGCGCGGTTTTCGCCGGGCTCGCCCGGCGCGACAACGAGCCGATGGCGGCGGCGCCGCCGTTTCCCGACGCCGCGACGCTGTTCGGCTGGCTCGCGGCGCAGCGCAACGACCTGGAGCCGCCCGCCCGCGCCATCGCCCCGGCGATAGACGCGGCGCTTGCGGCGCTGGCGGCGCAGCCGGGCTGCGGGCTGGCGCGGATGTCGGGGTCGGGCGCGACCTGTTTCGGGCTGTTCGCCGCCGAGGCGGCGGCGCGGGCCGCGGCGGACGCGCTGCGCCGGGCCGAAGCCGGCTGGTGGGTCTCCGCCGCGCCGGCGCTCGCGTGAGGGCGGGCGCCGGCGCGGGTTGCGGCGTCAGGCGCGCTTGATCAGGCTGATCACCAGCAGGACGATGATCGCGCCGATCATCGCGGCGATGATCGTCCCGACGATGCTGCCGCCAAGGCCGAGCCCGATCAGCGGCAGGATCCAGCCGGCGACGACTGCGCCGACGATGCCGAGCACGACATTGCCGACGAGGCCGTAGCCGCCGCCCTTGACGATATTGCTGGCGAGCGCGCCGGCGATGCCGCCGACGATGATCCAGACGATCAGCGACACCAGGACGCTGGTGCCTGCGACTGCGGTTTCTTCCATGGGGGTGTCCCTCCTGTTTCGTGGGGGATCATAGTCCCGGCGAGGAACACGGCAAGGTTTCTTTCGCGCGCCCCGAAACGCCGTCGGCCTGCGGCGCCGGTCCGCCGTGGCGTCGCGACGCTCTCAGCCGGGCGCGTCCGGGTCGAGCCGGTCGGCGGGGATGAAGGGGAAAAACGCGCCGCCCGACCAGACGCCGAACTGGCGCACGCCGTCGACCTCGCGTTCGGTTCCGAGCTCGACCAGCCGGTAGAAGCTCTTGCGGTCGATCAGCGCCTCGAGGTTGCGGCGGATCAGCACATAGGGCGAGGGCGCGCCGGTCTCGGGGTCGCGGACCACCCGGATCGGGTGCGCCGGGCCGGCGACGGCGGTGTCGTCGACCCCGGTGACGAAGGTCAGCCGCTGGTCGGGGCCGGCGCCCTCGGCGGTGAAGTCCACGGCGACGAAGGGCGCGTCGTCCACGGCGATGCCGACCTTCTCGACCGGCGTGACGAGGAAATAGCGGTCGCCCTCGCGCTTCAGGATCGAGGAGAACAGCCGGACCAGCGGTTTGCGGCCGATCGGCGTGCCGAGGTAGAACCAGGTTCCGTCCCGGGCGATGCGGATGTCGAGATCGCCGCAGAACGGCGGATTCCACAGATGCACCGGCGGCGGCCCCTTGGCCGAGGCCCCGCGCGCGGCCGCCGCGAGGCCGTCGGCGGTGGGCGTGCTGTCCTGTTTGTGATCTTCATTGGGCATTGTCGGGAGACCGGCTCGCGTTATGCTGCATCTGCATAGAGCGTAGAGAGCCGCGCGCCTCCGGGCAATGGCGGCTGACCTGGCCGGAGGCAGCCCGCATGACCGACACCGACGATCTCCTGCCCAGGATCGATGCGACCGGCGAGCGGCTGGTCCGCGCGCGCGAGATGATCGGCCGGCGCATCATCGGCCAGGACGCCGTGGTCGAGCAGGTGCTGATCGCGATACTGTGCGGCGGGCACGGGTTGCTGGTCGGGGCGCCGGGCCTCGCCAAGACCCGGCTGGTCGAGACGCTCGGCACGGTGCTGGGGCTGATGGCGCACCGGGTGCAGTTCACCCC
>CAYTMB010000074.1:0-9659 GCA_964438465.1 uncultured Rhodovulum sp.
CCGTAGCTCAGCGCGACGCTGGCGGAGGCGCGCATTCCAACCTCTGCGTCAACCAGATCCGGCTGAACGGCACGCCGGCGCAGAAGGCGAAGTACCTGCCGCCGCTGGTCAGCGGCGCGCATGTCGGGGCGCTGGCGATGTCGGAGGCCGGCGCGGGGTCGGACGTGGTCTCGATGAAGCTGCGCGCGGAGAAGAAGAACGACCGCTATGTGCTGAACGGGACCAAGTACTGGATCACCAACGGGCCGGACGCGACGACGCTGGTGGTCTACGCCAAGACCGATCCCGAGGCGGGGCCCAAGGGGGTGACGGCCTTCCTGATCGAGAAGGCGATGACGGGCTTCTCGACCAGCCCGCATTTCGACAAGCTCGGCATGCGCGGCTCGAACACCGCGGAGCTGATCTTCCAGGATGTGGAGGTTCCGTTCGAGAACGTCCTCGGCGCGGAGGGGCAGGGCGTGCGGGTGCTGATGTCGGGGCTCGACTACGAGCGGGTGGTGCTGGCCGGGATCGGGGTCGGGCTGATGCATGCGATCCTCGACCACATCATGCCCTACATGCACGAACGCCGGCAGTTCGGCCGGCCGATCGGCGAGTTCCAGCTGATGCAGGCCAAGATCGCCGACCTCTACACCACGATGAACACCGCGCGCGCCTATGTCTACGCGGTGGCGCAGGCCTGCGACCGCGGCGCGGTCACCCGGCAGGACGCGGCGGCCTGCGTGCTGTATTCCTCCGAGAAGGCGATGGAGCAGGCGGTGCAGGGCGTGCAGGCGATGGGCGGCGCGGGGTTCCTGAGCGACAGCCCGCTGGCGCGGATCATGCGCGACGCGAAGCTGATGGAGATCGGCGCCGGCACCAGCGAGATCCGGCGGATGCTGATCGGGCGCGAGCTGATGCGCGCGACGGCGTAGCGGACATGCCGATCGCCGCGGTCCCGTCGATCGCCGACCAGTTCGCCCCGCTCGCGGGGGTGCTGGAGACGGTCGCCTCGGTCATCGAGGTCTTCGCGATCGTGATCCTGCTCAACGGGACGCTGCGGTTTGCGGCGGCGTATCTCGCGGCGGAGCTGCGCGCGCGCGACCCCGCGGCGAGCGCCGCGCGGCTGAACGGCGGCCGGGTCGACCTGTCGCGCTACATCCTCGCCGGGCTGGAGGTGTTCATCGTCTCGGACATCATCCGCACCGTGCTGTCGCCGACGCTGGAGGGACTGGCGGTGCTCGGGGCGCTGGTGGCGATCCGCTCGGCGATCAGTTTCTTCCTCGAGCGCGAGATCCGCGACATCGAACGCCGGAGCCCGGAGCCATGATCGAGGCTCTCGCCTTCGCGGTTCTCGCCGCCGCGGCGCCGGCCGGCGCGCAGGACGCGCCGCCGGCGGTCGAGGCGGTGCGCGCCTGCATCGAGGTCGCCGGGCGCGACCCCGAGGCCGAGCGGGCCTGCATCGGGGGCCAGGCGCTGGCCTGCATCGACGCCGATCCCGCGGCGCAGACCGTGCCCGGCATGGCCGCCTGCTACGCGGCGGAGACCGCGGCCTGGGATGCGGTGCTGGCCGCGAGCTATGCCGATCTCGTTGCCCTGTCGGCGAGCGGCGAGGCCGGGACGAGCGAGGCGCCGGCGGATGGGGAGGGTCTGCTGCGCGCGGCGCAGCACGCCTGGGCCGGGTTTCGCGACGCCGACTGCGCGCAGGCGGCGGGGCAGTGGGGCGAGGACGCGATGCGCGAGGTCGCCGGCGCCGAATGCCTGCTCGGGCGGACCGCCGCGCGCACGCTGGAGCTGATCGCGAAGCGCCGCGCGTTCGAGAGCCCCTGATGGCCGGCGACAGGACCGGGGTCGCGCGCCCGGCCCGGCGGCGCGCGACGCGCTCCTCGCGGCGCGCGCCGCGGCGGCGGTGGAGCTGGGCGGGGCGGCTCAAGGCGCTGGCCTTCGGTGCGCTCGCGCTGGCCGCGCTGCCGCAGGCCGGCGACTATGCGATGAGCCTGCGGCCGGTCGCGGGCTGCCGGGTGACGCAGGTGATCGACGGCGACACCGTCGCGCTCGCCTGCCCGGGCGAGGCGCCGGGACGGGTGCGGCTGCTCGGCTTCGACACGCCGGAGGTGTTTTCGCCGGGCTGCGCCGCCGAGGCGCTGGCGGGCGCGCTGGCCACGCAGAAGCTGCGCAGCCTCGTCTGGACCGGCGGGCGGATCGAGGCGATCTTCCGCGGCCACGACCGCTATGGCCGGCGCCTCGCGGAACTCCAGATCGACGGGACCGGGGTCGCGCAGACGATGATCGCCTCCGGCCACGCCCGGCCCTACGACGGCGCCGCGCGCGACGGCTGGTGCGGCTGAGCGGCGAGCGGGAGAGCCGCCCCGGGGATCATGAATCGACGCCGGCTACACCACTTCCCGGAACACAACCGCGCCCCGGAGCGTCGGAGCGAGAAAAGCCCGGTCCGCGCGCCACAAGCGCCGCGCGACCGCCTCAGGCCGGCATTCGGCGCTGCGTTCACACCTGTTGCGGAAATGTGAACGCGTCTCGAATATCTTGGCTATATCAGACTGTTAATCCCCTGCGCACGCGTGCGCAGCCGTGCCCGGAGCACAAATCTTCGGCGCGGGCCGTGGACCCGATGCGGGGAAGCCGCATCGGGTCCGACGCTCGCGTGCGGATCGGGTCAGCCGACCATCAGGGCCGCGCCCGCCAGGGCGACGACGCCGCCCGCGGCCTGGCCGAGGCGGGGCAGGCCGAAGCGGCGCACCGCGAGGCCGGCGGAGAGGCCGAGCGCGTGCAGCGCGGCCGTCGCCAGCAGGAAGCCCGCGACATAGGAGGCGGCGTCGGCCGAAACCGGCAGCTCGGCGCCATGCGCGACGCCGTGGGCGGCGCCGAACACCGCGGCGAGGCCGAAGGCGACGGCGGCGCCGGTGCGCACCGAAAACAGCGCGAGCAGCCCGAACAGGATCACCGATCCCAGGATCATCGTCTCGACCAGCGGCGTCCCGAACCCGGCGAAGCCGAGCAGCCCGCCGACCAGCATCCCCGACAGAAAGCCCGCGGGGGCGGCCCAGGCGAGGCCGGGCGCGGCCAGCGCGGCCCAGAGACCGACGGCGACCATTGCGAGCAGATGATCTGCCCCGAACACCGGATGGGCGAGGCCATGGCCGAATCCGCCGGTTCCGTGCCCGACATGGGCGAAAGCCGGCGCCGCGGCGAGGGCCGCGACCAGCGCGGCGAAGGTCAGAATCCGTCTCATTGTCAGCCCCTCGGTGATTGGTCCGCGGTCAGCATTGCACGGCGCAGGCGCCACGGCCAGCCTGACTGCGCCTGCCGGTTCGGGCGCGGACCGGGCGCGCGCCCGAACCGGCAGGCGGCCGATCTCGCGGGACGACCGGCGCGCCGGCGCCATCCCGGAACCTCTGGTCGATCCGCCGCCGGACTCAGTCGGTCTGCGGCCCGCTCTCGCGCAGCACCTGGGCGTAGACGTTGACGATCAGCGCGATGAGCAGGATCAGCCCGCGGATCAGGATCTTCAGGAAGCTGTCGATCTGGATGTGGTCGAGGCCGTTGTTCAGCACCCCCAGCACCAACAACCCGACGATGGTGTTGCCGATGCCGCCGCGGCCGCCGAACAGGCTGGTGCCGCCGACCACCACCGCGGCGATGGCGTCGAGCAGGAAGGTGTCGAACTGGTTCTGCTGCGCCGAGCCGAAATAGGCGACCCCGAGCATGCCCGCGACGCCCGAGCACACCGCCGAGATGATCATCACCGCCGCGATGATCATGCGCACGTTGACGCCGGAATACTCGGCCGCCTCGCGGTTGCCGCCGACCATGTAGACGTAGCGCCCGAAGCGCGTGTAGGTCAGCGTGAAATGCGCGACCGCGAGGAAGATCAGGCAGACGATGATCGTCCAGCGGATGCCGAAGATCGAGCCGGACCCGAGATAGGTGACGATATCGGGGTAGTTGTAGGCGATCTGGCCGCGCACCAGCAGCGCCGAGACGCCGTTGGCGATCTGCATCACCGCCAGCGTCATGATGAAGGACGGGATGCCGATCCGCGTCACGCCGAAGGCCGTCAGGCAGCCGAAGGCGAAGGCGCTGGCCAGCGTCAGGATGACCGCGAGGAACCCGTTCAGCGGCAGGTTCGCGATGTTCACATAATCCGGCTGCAGCGTGAAGAACGCGACGGTGATGCCGACGACATTGGCGATCGCCGCCACCGAGAGGTCGATCTCGGCGGTCAGGATCACGAAGGTCAGCCCGACGGCGATGATGCCGGTGATCGAGACCTGGCTGGCGATGTTCATCCCGTTCGCGACCGTGAAGAAGGTCGGGCTGGCGATCGAGAAGAACAGCACGAGCACCAGCAGCGTGAACACCGGGGCGATGTTGCGCAGCTGGTCGGCGAGAAAGGCGCGCAGGCCGCCGTGGCCGGACTGCAGGGGGTCGATGCTGGCCAAGGTCGGAGCTCCGGGATCACGCGATTGGAGGGGGCGGGGGAGGGGTCAGGCGGCGGCGAGCAGGTCGGACTTGGCGATCCGGCCGCGGGAGAATTCCCGCGCGACCGCGCCCTTCTTCATCACCGTCACCCGGTCGGCGAGGGTCAGGATGGTCTCCGGCTCGGTCGACAGCACCAGGATCGCGACGCCGCGGTCGCGCAGCGCCTTGAGGATGCGGATCACGTCCTCCTTGGCGCCGACGTCCATGCCCCGCGTCGGCTCGGCGAGGATCAGCACCTTGGGCAGGTAGGTGAGCCATTTCGCCAGCGCGACCTTCTGCTGGTTGCCGCCCGAGAGCGAGCCGAGGGCGATGCCGGGCTGGGGCGGGCGGATCTGCAGGTCCCGGGCGTGGCCGGCGGCGATCTCGCGCTCGCGTGCGGGCTTCAGCATGATCCGGCCGATGCGGCCGAGGATGGCGATCGAGACGTTCTTGTAGACCGGCTCGGTGCGGAACAGCATCATCCGCCGGTTCTCCGGCAGGAAGGCGACGCCCGCGCGCCGGGCGGTGGCGGTCGAGGACAGCCGCACCGGCTTGCCGTCGATCAGGATCTCGCCGCTGGGGTGCAGCTTGCCGAACATCGCCCGGGCGAGCTCGATCTGGCCGCAGCCCATGAAGCCGTAGACCCCGGTGATCTCGCCCGAGCGCAGGCTGATCGAGAAATGGTCGAGCGCCCGGCCGAGGCTCGCATCGCGCACCTCGAGCGCCACCGGGCGGCTGTCGTCGCCGGAGAGATCGGCGGTTTCGCCCATGTGCATGTCGGCGATGTGGCGGCCGATCATGTGGCCGATCACCGCCTCCTTGTCGAGCGCCGCGGTCGCCTCGGTGACGACCTTGCGGCCGTTGCGGAACACCGTCACCCGGTCGGAGATCTCGAGCACGTCGTCGAGGAAATGCGAGATGAACACCACGCTGCGCCCCTCGGCCCGCAGCCGGCGCAGCACGTCGAACAGCCGCGCCACCTCGGGCGGCGACAGCGCCGAGGTCGGCTCGTCGAGGATCAGGATGCGGGCGCCGGAGAACAGCACGCGGCTGAGCTCGACGAGCTGCTGCAGGCCCACGGGCAGCGCGCCCATGCGCGTGCGCGGATCGATCGCGAGCCCGAGGCTGGCGATCTGGCGCTTCGCCTCGGCGTTCATCCGGCCCCAGTCGACCGTGCCGAGCGGCGTCAGCGGATGGTTCCCGAGAAATACGTTTTCGGCGACGCTCAGGTCGGCGACGGTCGACAGCTCCTGGTGGACCATGCCGATGCCCTCGGCCAGCGCGTCGCGCGGCGAGCGCAGCCGCAGCTCGCGGCCGTCGATCCGCATCACGCCGTCGTAGTCGGTGTGCACGCCGGCGATGATCTTCATCGTCGTCGACTTGCCCGCGCCGTTTTCGCCGACGAGGCCGTGGATTTCACCGGCGGTCAGCGAAAAGTCGACGTCGCGCAACGCCGCGACGCCGCCGAAGGACTTCGACACGCCGACGAGTTCGAGCAGGGGCGCGCGCTCGCCGCCCCCGCTCTCGTTCTGGATATTCGCTTCCTGCACCTGGGCTTACATCAGGAACTGCTTCTGGAGCCACAGCTGCCCCGGCGCCGTCTCGGCCGTGACCACCGGGCCGTCGGCGAGGATCGACACCGGGATGCCCGCCGTCGCCTTGCCGCCGCCGGCGACCGCCGCCACGCCCGCCGCCACCGACCAGCCGTGGATGCGGCAGGAGGGGTTGCGCACCGTGGTCACCATCACGCCGTCGATCACCGCGTTCACCGCCGGCGGCATCGCGTCGACGCCGGCGAGCAGGATGCCCTCGCGGCCCTTCGACTTGATGACGTTGAAGGCGGCCAGCGCCATGTCGTCGTTGTGGAAGAACGCGCCGGCGATCTCCGGGTTCTGGGTCAGGACCGAGTCCCAGATCCGCGCGACCTTGGTCACGTCCCAGTCGGCCGGCTCCTCGTTGAGCACCGTCACGTCCGGGTAGTTCGCCACCACCTGCTTGAAGCCCTGGGCGCGGCCCTGGGCCCCGGAATGGCCGAGCGCCCCTTGGGTCATCACCACGTTGCCCTTGCCGCCGATCGACTGCATCAGCGCCTCGGTCGCGACCGAGCCCATCATGATGTTGTCCGGCGCGATGAAGGTGGTGATGTCGATGGTGCCCGGCGGCGCGATCAGCGTGTCCATGGCGATCACCGGGATCCCGGCCTCGATCATGCGGTTGATCGGGTCGGTCAGCGTGCCGATGCCGAAGCTCTGGATCGCGACGAAATCCCAGGGCTGCGAGGCCATGTTGTCGATCGCGGCGCGCTGCTTGGTGGAGGCGAGTTCGCCGTCGAACCAGGTGATGTCGACGTTCATCAGCTTGCCCCAGGCCTCCGCGGCCTGCTTGCCCTGGGCGCACCAGGTCGCCTGCAGCCCGGCGTTGGAGAAGGCGGCCTTGAGCGGGGTCGCGGCGGCGTTCAGCTCCTGCGCCAGCGCCGGGTCGAAACCCGCGCTCGCCAGCAGGGCGCCTGCGACCGAGGTCGCGCCGAAGGCCTTGAGCGCGTTGCGGCGGGTGCTGCCGACGCGGGCGATTTCGTTCAGCGCCGCGTCGTCGCGGTTGCGTTCGTTGCCCATGCGATCACCAGACCGCACAGAGGACGACGAAACGGGCGCGGGCGCGCCCTGAAACTGTAGGGTTCATGCAGACCTCCCAGAAGAGTCGGGGCTTTTCACCCCTTTGCGCGGCGCGCCGAAGGGCCGCCGCCCGACAGTAGATCATCGGCGCCGCAGCCGGTCAACGTGCTTGTTCGCCCGCGGCGTTAACGGGTTCGCTCCCGGCGGTGGACCTCGGCGCGCCGGTATGGCAAGGCTGCGGCTGGTCCAGCAGGTCGAGAACCCCCGCATGAGGCGACAGCGCAATCCCGGCTTCCCGCGGTTCGGCGCGCGGCGCGATGGCTGAGCCCGAGGGCCTGGTCTGCGTCGGCGCGATCGCCGGCGCCTTCGGCGTGCGCGGCGAGGCGCGGCTGAAGTCGTTCTGCGCCGATCCGGCGGCGATCGCCGACTACGCGCCGCTGGTGACCGAGGACGGCCGCAGCTTCGGCGTGACGCTGCTGCGCCCGCTGCAGGGCGCCTTCGCGGCGCGGCTGACCGGCGTCGCCACCCGCGAGGCCGCCGAGGCGCTGAAGGGGACCCGGCTCTACGCCCCGCGCGCGCGGCTGCCGGCGCTGGCCGACGACGAATATTACCACGCCGACCTGATCGGCCTCGCGGTGCTCGACGCCGGCGGCGCGGCGGTCGGCGTGGTGAAGGCGGTCCACGATCACGGCGCCGGCGACCTCATCGAGGTCGCCCGGCCCGGCGGCACGACGGCGCTGCTGCCCTTCACCCGCGCCGTCGTGCCCACCATCGACCTCGCCGGCCGCCGGATCGTCGTCGATCCGCCGCCGGGGCTGCTCGACGACAAGGCCTGACGCCGATGGACGGGGACCGCCGGAGGCGCTATATTCATTCTGAATAGCCGAGCAGGAACGATGGCGACGACGAGCTTCAGCCTGGGCGAGCACTGGGAGGTCTTCATCCGCAACGAGGTGGCGACCGGCCGCTACGGCTCGGCGAGCGAGGTGATCCGCGCCGGCCTGCGCGTGCTGGAGGAGCGCCGCTCGAAGCTGGAGGCGCTGCGGGCGCATCTGGCGGAGGGGGCCGAGCAGGCGCGGCGCGGCGAGTTCGAGGACTATTCGATCGAGGACATCATCGCCGAGATCGACCGCGAGGCATGACCGCGCGCTTCCGCGTCACCGCGAAGGCGCGCCTGGATATCCTCGGCATCACCCGCTACACCAAACGAACTTGGGGCAAGGCGCGGAGCGACCAGTATGCGCGGGCGATCGACCGCCGCATCCGCTGGCTCGCGGAAGACCCCCAGCGCGGGCGGAGCCGCGACGAGATCGCCCCTGGGTACCGCAGCTACCCGCAGGGCGCGCACCTTGTCTTCTATATCGTCGCCGGCGGCGAGATGGTGGTGATCGGCGTTCCCCACCAGGCGATGGACCTGCACGCGCATCTCGAAGGCGACGACCTGGAATGACCCCCTGGACCGCCCGCGTGCTGACGCTCTATCCGGAGATGTTCCCCGGTCCGCTCGGCGCGTCGCTGACCGGGCGGGCGCTGCTCGACGGGCTGTGGCGGCTGGAGCCGGTGCAGATCCGCGACTTCGCCCCCGACCGCCACCGCACGGTCGACGACAGCCCGGCCGGCGGCGGGGCGGGGATGGTGCTGAAGCCCGACGTGGTCGCGGCGGCGCTCGACGCCGCCGATCCCGGACTGCCGCGCGCCGACTGGCCGGCGCTCTACCTGTCGCCGCGCGGCGCGCCGCTGACCCAGGAGCGCGTCCGGGCGCTGGCGGCGGGCGCCGGCGTCACCCTGCTGTGCGGCCGGTTCGAGGGCGTGGACCAGCGGGTTATCGAGGCCCGCGGCCTCGAGGAGGTCTCGCTCGGGGATTTCGTGATGACCGGCGGCGAGATCGCCGCGATGGCCTTGATCGACGCCGCGGTAAGGCTTATACCCCGCGTCCTCGGGAACGCCGAGTCGGCCGTGGAGGAAAGCTTCTCCCACGGTCTCTTGGAGTTCCCGCAATACACCCGCCCGACCGACTGGGAGGGCCGTGCCATTCCCGAGATTCTCCTCTCGGGGCACCACGGCAAGATCGCCGCCTGGCGGCGGTCCCAGGCGGAGAGGCTGACACGCGAACGTCGTCCCGATCTCTGGCGGGCCTATCAGGACCCGGCAGGAGGCGCAGAGCTCTCGGACGCAGAGACCATCGCCGCGACAGGCGAGACAAAGAAGGACGACGCATGAACCTCCTCCAGCAGATCGAGGCCGAGCAGATCAAGGCTCTGGCCAAGGACATCCCCGACTTTTCCGCCGGCGACACGCTCCGGGTCGGCTACAAGGTCACCGAGGGCACCCGCAGCCGGGTGCAGGCCTATGAAGGCGTCTGCATCGCGCGCAACAACGGCGCCGGCATCGGCGCCAGCTTCACCGTGCGCAAGATCAGCTTCGGCGAGGGCGTCGAGCGCGTCTTCCCGCTGCATTCGCCCAACATCGACTCGATCACCGTGGTCCGCCGCGGCAAGGTCCGCCGGGCGAAGCTCTACTACCTGCGCGAGCGTCGCGGCAAATCCGCCCGCATCGTCGAGAAGACGAACTACCGCGAACTGAAATCCG
>CAYTMB010000075.1:0-2532 GCA_964438465.1 uncultured Rhodovulum sp.
GCGCCGGATCGACCCGCGCCCTTCGCTTGTTGGACTTGCATCCGCGGAGCCGCCGAGGCTATAGGGGCGCGGTCAGGGCGATTAGCTCAGCGGTAGAGCGCTTCGTTCACATCGAAGATGTCGGCGGTTCGAACCCGTCATCGCCCACCACCCTTCCCTGGCCGGCCGCGCAGGGGTGATTAGCTCAGCTGGTAGAGCGTCTCGCTTACACCGAGAATGTCGGCGGTTCGAGCCCGTCATCACCCACCACGGCGCCGACGGCCGCCGGCGCCGCCCGGCCGCCGCTCAGGCCCCGTTGGCCCGGCCGACAAAATCGACCAGATGCGGAACGTAGTCCTCCGGCCCGTCGCCGCCGGTTCCGAGGCCGAGCGCGAAGCTGTTCTTCGCGGCGCTCGCCAGCGGGGTCTGCACGGTCGCGTCGTTGGCCATCGACTCGAGATACTTCAGGTCCTTGTAGGCGTTGCGCAGCGTGAAGCGATGCGCCGCGCGGTCGCCCTCCAGCGCATAGCCCATGAAGGTCTGGTAGAATCCGCAGTCCATCCGCCCGCCGCGGATCACGCTGTCGAAGACCTCGACCGGAATGCCGACCTTCTTCGAGATCGTCAGCGCCTCGGCGTAGATCGAGGCGTAGCCCAGCGACAGGAAGTTGTTCAGCAGCTTCATCCGGTGGCCGTCGCCGACGCCGCCGATATGCACGACCTTGCCCGCCCAGGTCTCGACCACCGGCTTGATGCGCTCGAACACCGCGTCGCTGGCGCCCACCATCGTGTCGAGCGCGCCCTCCCAGGCCTCCTTCGGCGTGCGGCTCAGCGGCGCGTCGGCGAAATCGACGCCCTGCGCGGCGAGGTCCGCGGCGACCCGCGCGGTCGAGACCGGATCGCTGGTCGAGCAATCCACCACCACGGCGCCGCGCGCGAGGCCGGGCTTCAGCGCCGCCACCGCCGCCTCGACCTCGGGCGAGCCGGTCAGGCATAGGAACACGATGTCGGACCGTTCGGCGAGATCGCCCAGCGACGCCGCCTCGGTCGCGCCGCGCCCCACCAGATCCTCGACCGGCTTGCGGTTGCGATGCGCGACGACGCTCAGCGCATGGCCCTTCTCGACGATGTTCTTCGCCATGCCGTGTCCCATCAGCCCGACGCCGACGAACCCGATCCGCTCGGTTTTCATTCCGCTTCCCCCCTGCGCCCCACCGCTTCGGCGGGTTCCGTGCGCGATCATCACGCGCGCGGCCGGATGTCTCAACCCGCAATCCGCCCGCGCGGCGTCGTGTCCGGACCTCCCGGCGCCGGGCGGGGCCGAGGATCGCGGGCCGACGATGGCGCCGGGCGCACGAACGCGACCCGCGATCCAGACAAGCGAGATACGGTGGGACGCGGCGCGCCGACAGGCGTTCCGACGCCGAACCCTCGTGGGTCGAAGAGGCTCCTGCAACGCCTCCGGACCGGCGTCCGGCGCCCCGATCATACCTATTTCGAAAGTGTGAACGCAGCGCGAATATCTTGGCAAAATCAGCCAGTTGTCCTTCCGTGCACGCGTGCACAGCCGTGCGCGCCAACGCCCGACTGCGCATATCTTCGGCGCGCGCGGGGCCTCCCTGACGACCGCAACCGCCCTGATGGCTCGATGCGACTCCGCCCCGGCGTCAATGCCGGCGCAGCCGTCTTTCCGCCAGCCAGCCCAGGATCAGCCCGGTGGCGACCGGCACCACGTACCCGCGGCGACCGCCGCCGATCCCGGCCAGGCCGAGCGCCCCGTTCAGCGACGCCTGCGTCGCGAACCGCCGCATCGCCGCCTGCCGGCGCCGGCGCGCCCAGGCCAGCGCGTCGGCGCGCCGGCGGGCGCGCCATCTCGCGGCCAGCAGCACGATGCAGGCCGCCGCCAGGAAGATCCCGCCCAGGATCGCCATGGCGACGACGACCCCGTATGCGAAGATCAGCGCCCAGGCGCCCGCCGCCACGAAAAACCCCAGGGCGACCAGGAAGAACAGGCCGCTCAACCCCGACAGCGCCGCGCGGGAGGCGACCCCGCCGGCCGCCTCGCCGATCTCGTCCTGCACGAGGCCGGCGAGGCCGCGGACCGACGCCTGCACCGATCAGCGCCGCAGGAGCATCGCGAGGAGAAAGCCCGCCGCGACCGCGACGCCCAGCGACTGCACCGGGCGCTCGCGCACCGCATGGCTCGCGCGCTCCTCGACATGCGCCAGTTCGCGCCCGATGCCTTCGGCGAGATCGTCCTTGGTCCGGCCGAGCGCATCGAGGCCCTGGGCCGCGCCCGCCTTCGCGCTGCGCACGCCGGAGCGGCCGAGCCGGCCGAGGTCGCCGGCCAGCCGCTCGACCTGCGCGGTCAGCTCGTCGATCTCGGCGCGCAGCTTCGAGCTGTCGAGCGCGTCCTTGGTCTTCTCGATGGCGTTCTGGGTGTTCATGTCGGGTCTCCTGATTGAAATCTCTGCGGCGCTCCGGCGCCGGAGCGGCCCACCATCGGCCCCGGGGGCGCTCCGCAACGCGGCGCGCCCCCAGATTCCTCCGGTCC
>CAYTMB010000075.1:2632-9641 GCA_964438465.1 uncultured Rhodovulum sp.
GATTCCTCCGGTCCGGATCGGCTCCGGATCGGCTCAGCGGGTCTCGGACGCCCAGGCGTCGACCTGCTTCTCGGCCTCTTCCTTGGTCACGCCGTAGGCGTGCTGGATCTTGCCCGCCAGTTCGCGGCGGTCGCCCTTGATCTGCGTCAGATCGTCGTCGGTCAGCTTGCCCCAGCGCTGCTGCGCGGCGCCGGTCAGCTCTTTCCACTTGCCTTCGATCTGGTCCCAGTTCATCGGCTGTCCTCCTCGGGATGAACGCGGCGCATCGGCCGCTGTGCCGCAATAACGCGCCACCCCCGCCTCGGTTCCCGCTCAGGGGTCCTGCGAATACACCAGCGCGGAATAGGGCCCGACCGCCACCTCGGCCGACCAGGCCATGCCGTCGCACTCCGCCTCCCCGGCGTCGACGTCGAAACTGCCAGCGTCGGCGAAGTCCTCGCTGTACCCGGTCCAGTCGGTGTTGAGCCGCAGCACCCAGCGCCCGGGCCGCGGAAACCCGATCCGGTAGACCCCGCGCGCCTCGGCGCTGAAATTCGCCACCACCACCACATCGTCGCCCGGCCCGCCGGCGTCCCAGCGGTGATAGGCGACGAGCTTCCGGTCCTCGTCGATGCGGTGAACCTCGACGCCGCGCCCGGCCAGCCCGCCGGTCAGGCCGTCGCGATCCAGCCGCAGGCGGATCAGGTCGCGCCACAGCCGCACGATGCCGCGGAACTCCGCGCGCTGGTCCCAGTCCAGCGGCACGGTGTCGCGGAACCACTCGCCCTGCAGGAACTCCTGGCCCTGGAACATCATCGGGATGCCCGGGGTGGTGAACACCAGCGCCGCGCCCAGCGTCGAGCGTTTCTGCGCCGCCCAGTGCGTCGGATCGCCCGGCGCGATCTCCTCGGGGACGCGGGCCTTGCCGTTGGCCACCTCGTCATGGCTCTCGGTGAAGATCACCCGCTGGAACGGGTCGCCGTTGTAGTGATGGGTGATCGCATGCGCGACCGTCGCCATGCTGCGCTGCGCGTCGTCGGACGCGATCAGCACCTCGCGGACCGGATGCACGAACTCGGCGCACCACTGCGCGCCGAAACCCGCGCCGCCGGCCTCGGGCGCCGCGGTGATCGCCGCCTTGTTGCGCAGATCCTCGGCGATGGTGATGCGGCCGGGAAACGCCCCGGCGACCTCCTCGTTGATCCAGCGCATCAGGCTCCAGCCGGCCTCGAGCGCGTCGCCCGGATCGCCCTCGTCGCCCCGCACGTTGCGGATATAGAGCGTCATGTCGAACCGCAGCCCGTCGAGCCCGTATTCGCCGAGCCAGAACAGCGCGTTGTCCCGGATGACCTGGCGCACCTCGCCGCGACCGTAGTCGGGCCGCGTCGCGCCCCAGGGCGTCTCGGCCTTCCAGTCGTTGTAGAAGTAGATGCCGCCGCCGTCGTTCTCCGACCAGCCGTCGAAGCGCCACAGGTCCAGATCCGAAGGCCCGAAATGGTTGTAGACCACGTCGAGGATCACCGCGATCCCGGCCGCATGCGCCGCCGCCACGAAGGCGCGCAGACCCTCCGGCCCGCCGTAGCTGCTCTCGACCGCGAAGATATGCGCCGGATTGTAGCCCCAGGAGACGTCGCCGGCGAACTCGGCCGAGGGCATGATCTGGATCGCGTTGACCCCCAGCCGCTTCAGATGGCCCAGCCGCTCGACCGCGCCCTCGAAGGTGCCGCCCGCGTCCTCGGTGCGCGCGAAGGTCCCGACATGCATCTCGTAGATCACCAGCCGGTTCCAGGGCGGCGTGCGAAAACCGTCCGGCGGCCCCTCCGAGGCGACCACGATCCCGTCGCCGTTCGAGGCCGTCACCGCCCGCGCATAGGGGTCGATCCGCGACAGCACCGCCCCGCCGGCGTGGATCAAGAAGCGATACGCGTCCCCCGCGCCGGCCCCGGCGAGGTCGAGATACCAGATCCCGGCCTCCTCCGCCTGCATCGGCGCGGCGTCCTCGGACCAGTCGTTGAACGACCCGGTCACGAACACCGCCTCCGCATGCGGCGCCCAGACGCGGAACGCGACGCCCCCGTCGTGGACGATGGCGCCCATCCCCTCCCGCACGATCTCACGCGCCCGGCCGCTGCCCATGTCGCTCCCCCCGCTGGCGAAAACACCGCAAGCCGGCCCGGGAAGGGCCGGCCCTGGTCAATCTCTTCCCCGCCGGTCCCGCGCGCGGATCAGGCCGCGGCTTCCGCGTTCAGCCGGGTCTCGGCGAGTTCGGACAGCTTCCGGTCCGCCGCGTATTCCTGATCGAGGCTGGCCTGCAGCAGCGGAACCGCCTCCTTCATGCCGAGCCGCGTCGCCCAGGCGATCATCGTGCCGTAGCGGGTGATCTCGTAGTGCTCCACCGCCTGCGCCGCGGCGATCATGCCGGCGTCGCGGGTGTCGCCGTCGCTCGCCTCCTCCATGATCTCCTTGCCCTCGTCGAGGATGCCCTCGATGGCCGGGCAGGTCACGCCGCGCGGGCGCATCCCCATCAGCTCGAACACCTTCTCGAGGTTGGCGATATGGCCTTCGGTCTCTTCGCGGTGATGCTCGAAGGCTTCGCGCAGCTCCGGCGAGTCGGCCTTGCGCGCCATCTTCGGCAGGGTCTTCAGCACCTGCTTCTCCGCGAAATACATGTCGCGGACAAAATGGGTGAACAGGTCGTCGAGTGATCTGAGGCTCATGTCCGAGCTCCTTTCGCTGGGTTCCGCACTCCGCGCCGGTCGCGGCGCCCGGAGAGAACCGCGCCCGGATCGATTGGTTCCGGCCGCCGCGGCGTCAGGCAGCCGGAACCGCGAACAGGTCCGCATCCGCATCGACCGCGCCGCGGATCGCCGTCGCCACCACCTCCGAGGCGACTTGGGAAAAGGTGATGCCGTTGCCGCCATACCCCATCACCGCGAAGATCCGCGGCTTGCGCGGCAGCGCGCCGATGATCGGCAGCCCCGTGGCGGTGGAGCCGAACGCGCCCGCCCAGGCGAACTCCGGCGCCGGATCGATCCCCGGCAGCAGCGCCGCCAGCTTCGCCGAAATCCGCGCGGCCTTCGCGCCGATCGCCGCGTCGCGCCGGGTCTCGTCGGTGAACGGCTCGTCCTCGCCGCCGCAGATCACCCGGCCGTCGGCGGTCGCGCGCAGGTACAGGTACGGATCGGACGCCTCCCAGACGAAGGCCGCGTGCGGCCACAACCGCGCCTTCTGCGGCCGGGTCGCGATCGCCCATGTCGAGATCACCGCATGCCCATCCGCCGGCATCCCGGGGGCCAGCTCGTAGCCGCTCGCCAGCACGACATGCTGCGCCGAGATCACCGGGCCGCCCGCCGTCGCCACCTCGACCCCGCCCGCGGAATGGCGGAACGCCGTCGCCTCGGCCGGCGCGTACAGCCGCGCGCCCCGCGCCAGCGCGTCGTTCAGCAGGCCGGCGGTCAGCTTGCGCGGATCGAGCGCGAGATTGTCGTGGCTGACCACCGCGCCCGCGCGCTCGAACCCGTAGCCGTCGCGCAGCTCCGAGGCCGTCAGATACCGCGCATAAATTCCGGCCGCGTTGCGCGCCTCGGCCTCCGCCCGCAGCGCGCCGCCCGTCAGCACCGTCCCGGCCAGATACAGCGAGCGCCGCGGCGCGAGGTCGCAGCGCAGTCCCAGCGCCTCGATCCGCGCCTTGAGGTTGCCGACGGCAAGGCGCGACCGCCGCCAGGCGCGCCGCGCCCGCGCGACGCCGATCCTCCCGGACAGCAGCGTCAGGGGCTGGTCGATCTCGAACTGGACCAGCGCCGTGGTCGCCGGGGTCGAGCCCCGGATCGGGCCGCGCCGGTCGATCAGCACCACCTTGCGGCCCGCCTCGGCCAGCGCCTGCGCGATCATCGCGCCGGAAACGCCCATCCCGACGACCAGCACCTCGGTCGAGAGGTCGCGGACCAGCGGCGCCACCGGCACGGGCGGCGCGCGATACGCCATCCAGACCGGGCGCCCGGTGCGCAGATCGAGCTGGCGCGTCACGACGACCGCGGCCCCTGATGCGGCACGTTGAGCCGGACCAACTCGCGGCCGGACCTGACGTCGCCGCTCAGCTGGAGAGCGAAGCGTTCGGCGTCGCTGCGCCGCACCTCGGCCACGGTCTCGTCTATCGCGTCCGGCTCCTCGCCCAGCGTCTCCAGCACCCGCGCACCCAGCACCAGCGCCGAGTCGAAGGTCTCGCGCACCTGCGCCTCGACGCCGGCGTGCACCAGCCGGATCGCATGGGCGCGATCCCAGGCCCGCACCAGCACCGGCGTCAGCGGGCATTCGTCCTTCAGCAGCTCGACGATCTTCATCGAGGTCTCGGGGTCGTCGACGCAGACCACCACCGCGTTCGCCGTCGAGGCCCCCGCCGCGCGCAGGACGTCGAGGCGGGACCCGTCGCCGTAGTAGACCTTCCAGCCGACATCGGCCGCGACCTGGATCATCTCGATGTCGGTGTCGATGATCGAGACCGAATGACCGCGGGCGAGGATCGGCTGGCTGGCGATCTGCCCGACCCGGCCGAAGCCGATGATCAGGATCTGCCCGGTCAGCCCGTCAGCGCGGTCCACCCCGTCCAGCGACGGTTCGGCCGGCCGGATCAGCGCGTCATGCGCCCACACCGCCACCGGCGTCAGCGCCATCGACACGATGATGATCGCGGTCAGCACCGCGTTCTCCTCGGCGTCGATCAGCCCCACCGACAGCGCGGCGGCGTAGAGCACGAAGGCGAACTCGCCGCCCTGCGCCATCAGCACCGTGCGCTCCAGCGCCTCGCGGCGGTTGGTGTTCAGCAGCCGCGCGACGGTGTAGATCCCGACGGACTTCAGCACGATGAACGCGGTGACGCTGATCGCCACCAGACCCGCGTTCGCCGCGATCACCTCCAGATCCAGCGCCATGCCCACCGCGAGGAAGAACAGCCCGAGCAGGATGCCGCGGAACGGCTCGACATCGACTTCGAGCTGGTGGCGAAACGAGGACTCCGACAGCATCACCCCGGCGAGGAAGGCCCCCATCGCCGTCGACAGCCCGCCGAGCTGCATCGCCAGCGCCGAGCCCAGCACCACCAGCAGCGCCGCCGCGGTCATCACCTCGCGCGCCTTGGCCGCCGCCAGCAGCCCGAACAGCGGGTTGAGCAGATAGCGCCCGGCCAGCACCAGCCCGCCGATCGCGCCGAGCCCGATCGCGACGCCGGTCAGCCGGTCGGTCAGCGTCGCCTCGTCGCCGCCCGGCGCGAGGAAGGCCACCAGCGCCAGCAGCGGCACGATGGCGAGATCCTCGAGCAGCAGGATCGACACCATCCGCTGGCCCTTCGGCGCGGAGATGTCGCCGCGCTCCTCCAGCATCTGGATCACGATCGCCGTCGAAGTCAGCACGAATCCGGCGCCGGCGATGAAGGAGACCGCCAGCGGATAGCCGAGCGCGACGCCGACCCAGACCAGCAGCGCCATGCAGGTTCCCACCTGCGCGACGCCGAGGCCGAAGATCTCGCCGCGCAGCGCCCACAGCCGCGACGGCTGCATCTCCAGCCCGATGATGAACAGGAACAGCACCACGCCCAGCTCGGCGACATGCAGGATCGCCATCGGGTCGCTGAACAGCCCCAGCCCGAACGGCCCGATCACCAGCCCCGCCGCGAGGTAGCCCAGCACCGAGCCGAGCCCGACCCGCTTGAAGATCGGCACCGCCACCACGGCGGCGCCAAGCAGGATCACCACCGAGACCAGATCGGGCCCCTGCGCCGCGTCCGCCATCTAGCCGCCCGCCCGCCCGGCGGGCCCGCGCGCGCCCTGCGGCGCCCTGTCCATCGTCTGCATGCGCCGCCGCCCGGATTCTTCCGTCACTGCGCCAACCGTGGCCCTCCCGCCGCGCGCAATCAAGGGGCTGCGGCGGCCCCGGCCTCGACGGGCTGCCGCCAGGGGTCCGCGATCTCGATCGCCACCCCCGCCTGCGCGCAGGCCGCAGCGAACCCGGCCGGCGGCGGCGCGTCGGTGACGAAGGCGTGCAGATCGGAGATGTCGCAGATCCGCACCGGCGCCGAGCGTTCGAACTTCAGCCGGTCGCAGACCAGGATCGTGCGCCGCGCGTTGGCGACGATGGCGCGCGAGACCGCGACCTCGCGCAGGTCGTAGTCCATGATCGCGCCTTCCGGATCGAGCGCCGAGGCCCCGATCACCGCGAAATCCGCCTTGAACCGCCGGATGAACTCCACGGCGTCGTCGCCGACGATCGCGCCGTCCGACTGCCGCACCACGCCGCCGGTGATGATGATCTCCTTGGCCAGCGTGCCGGACAATATCCCGACCACGTTCAGGTTGTTGGTGATCACCACCAGGTCGCGCCGGTGCACCAGCCCGCGCGCCACCTCCTCGGTGGTGGTGCCGACGTTCAGGATCACCGAGCAGCCGTCCGGGATCATCCGCGCCGCGCGCGCGCCGATCGCCTGCTTCTCCGGCGCCGCGACCGTGCGCCGCTCGCTGTAGGCGGCGTTCGCCACCCGCCCGGTCAGCACCGCGCCGCCATGCACCCGCGCCAGCAGCCCGCCGTGGCTCAGCTCGTTCAGGTCGCGCCGGATGGTCTGGGTGCTGACGTCGAATTCCGACGCCAGCCCGTCGACCTCGACCCGGCCGTGCAGCCGCGCGCGGCGCAGGATTTCGGCTTGCCGTTCGGTGAGTTCCATCCGCTTCCTGCCAGACTCGACACGGCAATCTAACCGGTCCGCTTTCAAGTGAAAGCCTAAAATTTCACTTGACCGGCCGGAGGTATTCAAATGAACTGATATTGCGCGTCGGCGGGCTCGCCGGCAATGCGCTCAACGGGAGGAAAAAAATGGGCAAGCCCCTAATGTCGGCTGCCGCGGTGATCGCCATTCTCGCGGCGGCCCCGGCTGCGCGCGCGGACATGGCCGCGGCGGAAAAGTGGATCAACGACGAATTCCAGCCCTCCGTGCTCAGCGTCGACGAGCAGAAGGCCGAGATGCAGTGGTTCATCGACGCCGCCG
>CAYTMB010000076.1:0-8370 GCA_964438465.1 uncultured Rhodovulum sp.
TCCATGATCCAGCCGTGCCGGGCCCGGGCGCGGGCGCGGACCTCCGCGATCCGCCCGACGACCTCGGCGAGCGGCCCGGAGATCAGGATTTCCTCCGGCATTCCGAGATAGGCGCCCCAGTAGATCGTCACGCCCTCCGCCGGGACGCTGAGGAAGGCGCAGTCGCCGTCCAGCATCACCGCGACCGAATCCGCGTCGGGCGCACCCTCGCGCAGCCGCCGGCCGGTGGTGACATGCACCGGTCCCCCGACGGTGTTGAGCGGGACGCCGTGGCGCGCCGCCAGCGCCTGCAGGCTGGTGATCCCCGGCACGACGCGGCGGGTGAAGGCGAAGCCGTCCCGGGCGAGGATGTCGAGGATCCGCAACGTGCTGTCATAGAGCGAGGGGTCGCCCCAGACCAGCAACGCGGCGACGCCGTCGACGCCCTCCAGCAGCGCCCGGTACCTCCCGGCGATCGCGCGATGCCAGGCGTCCACGCCGTCGCGGTAGCCGGCGCCCGCGTCCCGCACCGGCATCTCGAACTCGACGAGGCGCGTGTCCGGGTTCTCGAGGTATCGCGCGCAGATCTCGCGGCGCAGGTCGGCGAGGTCGGACTTCGCGGCCCCCTTGCGCGGGATCAGCACCAGGTCGGCGGCGTTCAGCGCGCGGACGGCCTCGATGGTCATGTGCTCGGGATTGCCGGCGCCGATGCCGATGACGACGATCTCGGGCATCCGCCTCACTCGACCGCGATGGCGTGGAAGAAGGCGCCGGTGACGCGTCCCCGCCGCGCGCCCGATGGCCCCAGGGCGACGCCCTGACCGTCGAAGATTTCGGCCAGCGGCGCATCGTCGCCGGTCTCGATCAGCCGCGAGTAGTGGAACTCGTGGCCGCGGACCGTCTGCCCGCCCCGGCCGATGGCCGAGTCGGCGGTCAGCCTCGCCCGACGGTACCCGAGGTTCATCCTGCGCCTGGCGTAGCTCGTGACATGGCCGAGCAGTCCCGCCATCGCATGCGTGACGCCCGCGGCGTCCTCCAGCGCCCGCCCGAGCGCCATGAAGCCGCCGCATTCGCCGTGCACCGGCCGGCTGTCGGCGAAGCGGCGCAGGCCGTCCTGGAACCGCGCCGCCGCCGCGAGCCGCCCGGCATGGAGCTCGGGATAGCCGCCCGGCAGCCAGCAGGCGTCGCAGGAGGCGTCCGGCGCCTCGTCGGCGAGCGGCGAAAAGGGCAGGAGCTCGGCGCCTAGCGCGCGCCACTGCCGCGCGACATGCGGATAGACGAAGCTGAACGCGGCGTCGTCGGCGATGGCGATCCGCTGGCCGGGGGGCGGCAGCGCGGCGGCCCCGGCGCCTGACGGGATCGCCGGGGCCGCGGCGAGCGCAAGGACGGCGTCGAGGTCGATCGAGCGCTCCATCACGTCGGCGAGCCGTTCGATGAAGTCCTCCAGCGCCGCGTGCTCGCGCGCCTGCACCAGCCCGAGATGCCGCTCCGGCAGGCCCATGTCCGGGTTGCGATGCACGGCGCCGACCACGGGGATGCCGAGCGCCTCGACCGCCGCGCGGCACAGCGCCTCGTGCCGCGGGCTCGCGACCTGGTTCAGCACCACGCCGGCGATCCGCACCTCCGGATCATGCCCGGCGAAGCCGCGGGCGATGGCGGCGACGGTCTGCGACTGGCCGGAGACGTCGAGCACCAGCAGCACCGGCGCGCCGTAGCGCCGGGCGAGGTCGGCGGCGGCCCCCGACCGGCCCGGCGGCGCGAGGATGCCGTCGAACAGGCCCATCGCGCTCTCGATCACCAGCACGTCGGCGTCGGCCTGCGCCGCGGCGAGGCCGTCGAGCAGCGCGGGCGGCATCGCCCAGCTGTCGAGATTCACCCCGGGCGCGCCGGTCGCCGCGGCATGAAACCCCGGATCGATGTAGTCCGGACCGGACTTCGCCCCGCGCACCGCGAGGCCGCGCCGCCGGAACGCGCGCATGAGCCCGATGCTGACGCTGGTCTTGCCCGAGCCGGAGCGCGCCGCGCCGACGATGAACGCGCGGGCGGTCACGCCGAGGCCCCGACGCCGGCGAGCGCCAGCAGTTCGTCGCGGAGCGCCACGATGGCGCCGACCACGATCAGCGCCGGCGCGCGGACGCCGGCCGCCTCGACCCGCGCCGCGATGTCGCCGAGCTCGGCGACGAGGATCCGCTCGTCCGGCGTCGTCGCGGAGGCGATGACCGCGGCGGGCGTCGAGGGCGGCAGGCCGCCCTGCATCAGCGACTCGGCGATGCCGGCGATCGCGGCGAGGCCCATGTAGATGACGATGGGCTGGCCGGTCCGGGCGAGCGCCGCCCAGTCGAGATCGTCGGCCTTGCCGGCGGCGTGACCGGTCGCGAGGATCAGCGCCTTGCTGACGCCGCGCCTGGTCGCCGGAATGCGCGCGTCGGCCAGCGCGCCGAAGGCCGAGGTGACGCCCGGCAGCATGCGGAAACGGACCCCGGCGCGGGCGAGGGCCAGCGCCTCGTCGCCGCCGCGGCCGAAGATGTTGGGATCGCCGCCCTTCAGCCGCAGCACCCGCGCGCCGCCGCGCGCCAGCCGGACCAGCAGGTCGTTGATCTCCTCCTGCGGCGTCGAGGGCTGGCCGCTGCGCTTGCCGACGAAATGCCGCTCGGCCCGGGCGCTGGCGCGCAGCGCGGCGGGATCGACCAGCGCGTCGTAGACCACCGCATCGGCCGCGGCGAGCGCCGCGATCACCTCGAGCGTCAGGCAGCCGAGGCTGCCCGGGCCGGCGCCCGCCAGCCAGACCTCGCCCGGCCGGAACTCCGGCAGGTCGGGCGCGAGGCGCGCGATCGCCGCGCCGAGATCGGCCGCGCCGCTCATGCGCCGTCCCGCCCGCGGAAGCGCCGCTGATAGCCGGCGTCGTAGAGGGCGCTGTCGCGAAAGCCCGCCGCGGCGAGGCCGGGACCGACCAGGATGATCGCGGTGCGGTCGATCGGGTCGGAGGCCAGCGCCGCCTCGATGCCGCCGAGCGTGCCGCGCACCACCCGCTCGGCCGGCCAGGACGCGCGGGCGACCACCGCCACCGGGCAGTCGGCGCCATAGACCGGCGTCAGCTCGGCGACGACGCGCGGCAGCGCGTGGACCGCGAGGTGGATCGCGAGCGTCGCGCCGGTGGCGCCGAAGCCGGCCAGGGTCTCGCCCGCCGGCATCGCCGAGGCGCGCCCGGAGACGCGGGTGAGCACGAGGCTCTGCGCCACCTCGGGGATCGTCAGCTCGCGGCCGAGCGCGGCGGCGGCGGCGGCGAACGCGGGCACGCCTGGGGTAAGGGTGTAGGGGATGCCGTGGCGCTCCAGGCGGCGGACCTGTTCCGCGACGGCGCTCCAGATCGAGAGATCGCCCGAGTGCAGCCGGGCGACGTCGCGCCCGGCCTCGTGGGAGGCGACGCACTCCGCCTCGATCTCGTCGAGCGATAGCGGCGCGGTGTCGACGAGGCGCGCGCCGGGTGGGCAGTGCGCGAGCAGCTCCGGCGGCACGACCGAGCCGGCGTAGAGGCAGACCGGGCAGCGGGCGAGCAGGTCGCGGCCGCGCAGGGTGATGAGGTCGGCGGCGCCGGGGCCGGCGCCGATGAAATGAACGGTCATGGGAAGGGTCCGATCGCGATGGCGCAGGTCACGCGGCCGACCACCAGCCGCGGCCCGAGCAGCCGCGCCTCGGGTCCGGCCGCGGCGAGGGCGGCGGCCTCGGAGGCGGAGCCGGCGCCTGTCGCGGCGCGGGAGGCGGCCGTGCGGGTGAGGAGCCGGCCGTCGTCGGCCGGCGCGACGATGACGAGCGGGAGGCCCAGATGGGCGGCGGCGGCGGTGAGCGCCGGCTCGTCGCACTTGGCCGGCACGGTCGCCAGGGCGTCGAGCGCCGGCGCGCCGTGGGCGGCGCGGGCGGCGTCGATCGCGGCGAGAACCTCGGCCGCGGTCACGCCGCGGCGGCAGCCGAGGCCGGCGACGGTCATGGCTTCACCCAGGCCCATTGCGTCACCGGCATCGCCGGGCGCCAGGCGGTCATGCCGCCCAGCGGCGCGGCGCGGGCGATGGCGATGGTCGTGAGGTCGCCGCCGAGCCGGGCGGCGGCGGCGGCGAGGCGCGCCTGCATCTCCAGCGTGACGGCGTTCGCGACCAGCCGCCCGCCCGGAGCGAGCGCGGCGATGGCGGTGTCGAGCACGCCCGGATCGGTCCCGCCGCCGCCGAGGAAGACGGCGTCCGGGGTGGGGAGCTCCGCGAGGGCGCCGGGGGCGACGCCTTCGACGATCTCCAGCCCCGGGACGCCGAGCGCGGCGGCGTTCCGCCGGATCCGGGCGGCGCGGTCGGGACGCCCCTCGATGGCGGTGGCGCGCAACGAGGGGTGGCGCAGCATCCACTCGATCGCGACCGAGCCGGCGCCGGCGCCGATGTCCCAGAGCCGCTCGCCGCGGCGCGGGGCGAGGGCGGCGAGGGTGACGGCGCGGATCTCGCGCTTGGTGAGCTGGCCGTCATGCTCGAAGAGCGCGTCGTCGAGGCCGCCGAACGGCAGGATGCGGGCCTTTGGGTCGGCGACGACCTCGATGGCGACGAGGTTGAGCGGGCCGCAGGCGGCCTCGGTGAGCGCCGTCGCCGGGGCGGTGCGGACGCGCTCGTCGGGGCCGCCCAGCGCCTCGAGCACATGCAGCCGCGATCCGCCGAAGCCGTCTCCGACGAGGAGCCGCGCGACGCCGGCCGGGCCGTCGCCGTCCGAGGTCAGGGCGAGAATGCGGGCCCCGGGGTGCAGCAGCGGGCGGAGCAGCGCGATCGCCCGCCCGTGCAGCGAGATCGTTTCGGCGTCCTGCAGCGCCCAGCCGAGCCGGGCGGCGGCGAGGCTGAAGGCCGAGGGGGCAGGGACGACGGTCATCTCCCCGGCGTCGAGGCGGCGCGCGAGGGTGGCGCCGACGCCGTGCTGGAACGGGTCGCCGGAGGCGAGAACGCAGACGGCGCGGCCGCGCAGCGCGAGCACCTCCGCCACGGCGGCGTCGAACGGGCTGGGCCAGGCACGCGCCTCGCCGCGGATCAGCGGGGCGGCGAGGGCGAGGTGGCGGCGGCCGCCGAACACCACCTCGGCGCCGGCGATGCCGCGCCGCCCGGCGGCGCCGAGACCGTCGACGCCGTCCTCGCCGATGCCGACGACGCAGAGCCACTTTGCGTTTGTGGCGGCGGGGGCGAGGTCGCTAGATGTCCGCATGCATGTGCTCGTTCTCGGCGGAACCGGCGAGGCCCGCGAACTCGCCTCGACCCTCGCGGCGCGTCCCGGCGTCTGCGTGACGCTGTCGCTCGCCGGCCGCACCCGGGCGCCGGTCCTGCCCGCCTGCGCCGTGCGCGTCGGCGGCTTCGGCGGCGCCGCGGGTCTGGCGGACTGGCTGCGGTCCGAAGCGGTGGCGGTGGTGGTCGACGCGACGCATCCCTTCGCGCGCGCGATCTCCGGCAATGCCGACCGAGCCGCGGCGGCGGCCGGCGTGCCGCTGGTCGTCCTGGAACGGCCGCGCTGGGAAGCGGCGCCGGGCGACCGCTGGACGCGGGTGGCGGACATGGCCGGCGCGGCCGCCGCGCTCGGGACCGCGCCGCGGCGGGTGTTCCTCGCGGTGGGGCGTCAGGAGATCGGCGCCTTCCGGGCGGCGGCGCAGCACCACTACCTCGTGCGCAGCATCGAGGCGGCGGCGCCGGGGGACATGCCGCCCGACGCAGAAGCCCTGCTGGCGCGCGGCCCCTTCTCCGAGGCCGACGAGCGCGCGCTGCTGTCCGGCCGCCGGATCGAGGTGCTGGTGGCCAAGAACAGCGGCGGCGCGGCGACCTGGGGCAAGATCGCCGCGGCGCGCGCCCTCGGCCTGCCGGTGGTCATGATCGACCGGCCGGCACGGGCCGGCGCGGCGGCGAGCGTCGCAGAGGCGCTGGACCGGCTCGATCATGGCGCGGCGCCTGCGAAGCGCGGCGTGTAGACCAGCGGCGGCAGCGACCCGCGCGCGACCGTGCGCGTGGCAGGCGAGCCGACGATGACGCAGGTCGCCATGTCGGCCATGTCCGAGGCCGCCTCGGCCAGCGGCACGACCACGATGCGCTCGTCGGCGCGCCCCGCCGCCCGGCCGAACACCACCGCCGTCGCCGGCGGCAGTGTCTCGCGCAGCACTCCGAACGCCTGCCCCAGCTGCCACGGCCGGGCGCGGCTGACCGGATTGTAGAGCGCGATGACGAAGCCGGCGCCCGCCGCGGCGCGCAGCCGAGCCTCGACGACCGCCCAGGGCTTGAGGTTGTCCGAAAGCGAGATCGCGCAGAAATCGTGCCCGAGCGGCGCGCCGCAGCGCGCGGCGACCGCCAGCATCGCGGTGATCCCCGGCAGGATCGCGAGATCGAGCCGGCGCCAGTCCTCCGGGCCGGTCTCGACCGCCTCGCAGACCGCCGCCGCCATCGCGAAGACGCCGGGATCGCCGCCCGAGACCACCGCGACCTGCCGCCCCCCGGCCGCCAAAGCCAGCGCCGCCCGGGCGCGCGCCAGCTCCTCGCGGTTGTCCGAGGCATGCGCGGTCTGGTCGGCGCGCAGCGCGAGCCGCGCCAGATAGGGGGCGTAGCCGAACAGATCGGTCGCGGCCGCAATCGCCGCCGCCACCTCGCCGGTCAGCTGCTCCGCGGCGCCCGGGCCGAGCCCGACGACGGCGAGACGCCCGCTCATGGCCGCCCCTCCCAGCCGGGCACCAGCACCAGCGAAAAATACGGCGCCAGGTCGTCGGCCTTCGCCGCGAGCGGCGTGGTGATGGTGCGCTCCATCGTGCCGCGCTCGACATAGACGGCGCGCGCGAGCTTGCCGGTCGCCGCCAGCGCCCGGCGGATGGTCGCAAGATTGCGCCCGACCTTCATGATGACGCTCGCCGGGCTGTCCGCCAGCCGCCGGGCGAGCTCGCGCTCCGGCAGCGTGCCGGGCAGCACCGTCAGCACGTCGTCGCCCTGCACCAGCGGCAGTCCGGCCTGGCTCCAGCAGCCCGACATCGCGGTGATCCCCGGGATCACCTCCGCCGGCCAGCGCGGCGCCAGCCGCACGTGCAGATGCATGTACGAGCCGTAGAACAGCGGATCGCCCTCGCTCAGCACCGCGACGCTGCGGCCCTCGCGCAGATGCGCCTCGACCGCCGCCGCCGCCTCGGCGAAGAAGCCCGCGATCGCGTCGCCGTATTCGGCCTCGCGCCACGGCGCCTCGGTCGTCACCGGATAGAGCAGCGGCAGCTCGACCACGCCCGGCCGCAGGAACCCGTCGGCGGTCCGCCGCGCGTTGCCCGCGCGCCCGGCCTTGGCGAAATGCGCGACCACATCCGCCTCGCCGAGCGCCCGCACCGCCTTCAGCGTCATCAACTCCGGATCGCCCGGCCCGGTCCCAACCCCGATCAGCCGCCCGCTCATATCCCCGGCCTCGCCAGCGCGTTCACCGCCGCGGCCGCCATCGCGCTGCCGCCCATCCGCCCCAGCACCGCCGCATGCGGCAGATCGGTCGCCGCCAGCGCCGCCTTCGACTCCGCGGCCCCGACGAAGCCCACCGGCATCCCGATCACCGCCGCCGGCCGCGGCGCCCCGGCCGCCAGCATCTCGAGCAGATGGAACAGCGCCGTCGGCGCGTTGCCGATCGCGACGACCGCGCCGCCGAGCCGGTCGCGCCACAGCTCCAGCGCCGCCGCCGAGCGCGTCGTGCCGAGCTTCGCCGCCAGCCCGGGCGTGCGCGGATCGCGCAGCGTGCAGACCACGTCGTTGCCGGCCGGCAGCCGGGCGCGGGTGACGCCATGCGCCACCATCTCGGCGTCGCAGAGGATCGGCGCCCCCGCCCGCAGCGCGGCGCGCGCGATCCCCGCGAACCCCGGCGAGAAGCGGAACCGCGCCGCCGCCTCGACCAGCCCGCAGGCATGGATCATCCGCACCGCGACCTCCGCCTCGTCCTCGGCGAAACCGCCGAGGTCGGCCTCCGCCCGGATGATCGCGAACGAGCGGGCGTAGATCGCGTCGCCGTCGCGAATGTAGTCATGGGCGCTCATCGCGACGCGGCCTCCGCCTGCGCCAGCAGAAAGGCGCGCAACCCCTCGGGAACGGCGAAGCCCTCGCCGGTGACCGCCGGACCGTCCGGTCCCGCCAGCAGCGTCACCGCCGGCGCCTCGGGCTGGGCGCAGCGCTTGCCGCATCCGGACAGATGCACGCGCACGCCCTCCGGCGCAATCCGGGCGGCCGCGATCGCGCCCGCCATCGCCCGCGTCGGCAGCCGCGCCGAGGCGCAGGCCGGCGCGCCGGCGCAGGCGACCACGGCGAGCCTGGGGTCGCCGGGTTCGGTCACCAGACCCAACCGCCTCGCGGCGGCGAGCAGGCGCCGATCCGCCTCGGCGGC
>CAYTMB010000076.1:8470-9641 GCA_964438465.1 uncultured Rhodovulum sp.
ATCGCGGCCCGCGAGCGGCCCGGTCAGCACCGGCGGCCCCGCAGGCGACCCGATCCCGAGCCGGTCCAGCTCCGCGGCCAGTCCGGCCACCGTCTCCGAGCGCAGCCCGCGGATCTGCAGGCCGCCGCGCGACGTCACCTCGATCAGACCGTTGCCGAACCGGACGGCGGCGCGCGCGACGCCGGCGAGCTGCGCCGGGCTCAGCCCCCCGGACGGCGCCAGCCGCACCAGCAGGCCGTCCCCGCTCGTCATCGGCGCGGCGAGCGAAGGGCAGGCCCCGCGGCGAAACGCGGCGGTCACGCCGCAAGCTCCCGCGCCCGGGCGTCGGCGACGAGACGCGCCAGATCGTCGTCCACCGCGTTGCGCCGCGGATGCCACAGCCCCCGCCGCCGCGCCGAAGCGAACCGCTCGGCGATGGCGCGGGCGGCCGCCGGGTTCTCGTGCAGCAAAAAGGCCCGCACCGCCGGATCCTCCAGATAGGCCGCATGCACCGCCTCGATCAGCGGCTCGGCCACCGCATCGGTCGTCTCCGCAAAGCCGATCAGCCGGTCGACCGTCTCGGCCAGCTCCGCCGCGCCCCGCGGTCCGTGGCGCAGCTGCCCGGCGATGAACCGCGGGTTGATCGCCCGCGCGCGCACCACCCTGGTCACCGCCTCCGCCAGCGACCGCGCGCGCGGCCGCGCCGGATCGGTGGCGTCGAGCACGACGAGATCGGCCCTGCCGCCGAGCGCCGCCACCGCGGCGGCGAAGCCGCCGACGAAGGCGACGTCGGCGGAGCCTTCGAGCAGGTCGCGGCCGGGATCGTCCTCGGGGTGGAGCAGCAGCTCGGCCGCGGCCACGCGTTCGGCGAAAGCGTCGCCCGCCGCGAAGCCCTCGCCATCCGGCCCGCCGAACGCATGCGACCCGGCTTCGAGATAGGCCCGGCCAAGCTCGGCGCGGTCCTCCCAGTCGCCGCTCGCCAGCCGCTCCTCCGGACCGGCGCCGTAGGTCCCCGGCGCGGAGCCGAAGATCCGGCGCGGGCGCGGACCGGCGCCCGCCAGCGGATTGTCCGCCGCGCTCTCCTCTCGCGCGGCGACGGCCGCCACGGCGGCGTCGAGCAGGGCGATCTGCGGCCCGAACATGTCGCGGAACAGCCCCGAGATCCGCCAGGTCACGTCGACCCGCGGCCGCC
>CAYTMB010000077.1:0-9607 GCA_964438465.1 uncultured Rhodovulum sp.
GCGACCTCGACGGGGGTGTGCGAGACGATCTTCAGCAGCGCCTTGTGGTTCCAGACGTCGTCCTCGCGCGGCGCGATGTTGAGATCGCCCACCAGGATCGCCGGCCCGGGCGCCGCGTCGGCGAACCAGCCGCGCAGCTCCTCGAGGAAGTCGAGCTTGTGGCGGAACTTCGGGTTGACGCCCGGGTCGGGCAGGTCGCCCCCCGCCGGCACATACAGGTTGTGGATGACCGTGCCCGACTCCAGCCGCGCCGCGACATGGCGCGCGTCGCCCTTCGCGCAGAACGCGCGGTCGCCGGCGTCCGTGATCGGAACCCGGCTCAGGATCATCACGCCGTTGTAGCCCTTCTGCCCGCGCGCCACGACATGGCGGTAGCCGAGCCCGGCGAAGGCCTCCAGCGGCAGGAACTCGACCGGCGACTTGGTCTCCTGCAGGCACAGCACGTCCGGCGCCTCGTCGCGCAGCAGCCGCGCCACGGCGCCGGCGCGCAGGCGCACGGAATTGATGTTCCAGGTGGCGATCTTCAGCGGCATGGCGGCTCCCGGCGTCGCGCGCAGATTACCCGCGCGCGCCCCGGTCGCAACACCAAACGCCAGACCGAACGCCGGTCACAGGATGAAATCCGCCGCGGTGTAGGCCGAGGCCCGGACGCCCGCGTCGGCGATGGCCAGCTCGAAGTCCCAGCCCGCCTTCGCATCGAGGTTCGCCCGCACCAGCGTCAGGTCGCCGGACTCGACCAGCCACAGCCGCCCGATGCCCCGCGCCGTGCCGAACCCGAACGCCTGATCGCCCGCGACCGCGAGGTTGGCGTCGATGGCCGAGAGGTCGATGCAGTCCCCCACGCCGGCGCCCGGGGCCTCGAACGCCACCGCGCCGTCGCCCGCCGCGATCAGGTCGCGCCCGCCCGCGCCGCTGTCGCTCGCCGCGAGGAAGCGGAACACGTCGCGCCCCCGCCCGCCGATCAGCACGTCGGCGCCGCCGCAGCCGGCGATGTCGTCCGCGCCCGCGCCGCCGCGCAGCCGGTTCGCCGCGTCGTCGCCGATCAGCACGTCCGCCCGCGCGCCCGCGATGACGTTCTCGATCGAGACCAGCTGCTCGACCGGCGTCCCGGCGCCGACCGCCCGCGCCGTCCCGAGGGTGAGGTCGACCACCACCCGCTCGGCCGAAAAATCGACGGTGTCGCGGCCCGCGCCGCCGTCGTAGAAGTCCCGGCCGCCGCCGCCGACCAGCGTGTCGTCGCCGCCCCGGCCGTACAGGCGGTCGTTGCCGGCCTTCCCCTCCAGCCGGTTCGCCGCGGCGTTGCCGGAGATGTGGTCGGCGCCCGAGCCGCCGATGGCGTTCTCGATCAGCGAGCGCGGGTCGCGCTCGTGCAGCAGCGCGTTGAACACGTTGCCGCGCGCCAGGCCGCCGTTCGGCCCGCCGCCGAGATCGGCGCGCTGCGCGTCGGAGAAGGTCGAATGGCCTCCGGGCGCAAGATCGATGCGCAGGTCGGTCTTGTAGGCCGACAGGTCGTAGGCGTCGATCCCGCCGCCGTCCCAGATCGTCAGGAAGATGCGGTTCGCGCCCGGGGTCGGACCGGCCACGCCGTCGATGCTGGTCCGCCCGGTCCCCGGCTTCCAGGAATAGACGGTGTCGCCGGCGTTGGTCTCGTAATCGGCGCCGTACATGTGCTGGAGCGCGGCGATGTCGAGCATCATCAGGCTCTGGGCGAAGCCGAACTTCTCGTTGGTGTAGCCCTTGTTCAGGCTCGCGCCGACATGCGCGCGGTAGCTCATCACGGTGAATTCCATCGAGTCGTAGCCGTTGGGCGTCGCGCCGAACCCCTCGCCCTCCTGGCTGTGCTTCAGCCCCAGCGCGTGGGCGATCTCGTGCACGATGGTCAGGTTGTGATAGTTGCCGAGCACCGGCGAGGCGCCGGCCCGGCCGAAGAACACGTCGCCGCCGCTGGTCGCGGCGCTGGGGAAATAGGCGTAGGCGGTGGCGGGATCGCTGGTGTTGGCGAGGCGCACCACCGCCTCGGCCGCGCCGCTGCCGGCGTACCGCAGGTCGAGCTTGGTCAGCCCCTGCACCGAAAACCCGGCGAACTTCGCCGGCAGGCCGGCGCCGCTCAGCGTCGCGTGCACCGCGGCGAGCTGATCCGCGTCGAGCTGGCGGAAGTCGGTCAGCAGCTCCGGATGGCGCGGCTCGTAGTCGGGGCGGCGGTCGGGGTCGCTGTAGGTCACCACCGGCTGCGCCCATTTCAGGCCGCTCAGCACGCCGTCGATGCGCTGGTCGGCGGTGGCCGAGACGTCGCCGACCTTGCCGACCTTCGGGTCGGCGGCCGCGGCCGCGGCCTTCATCGCGCCGCTCCCCTGCGGCGCCCGGCCGCCGAATTGATGAAGTAGCGTGTGCATCCCGGAGAAACGTTCAAAGTCATCACCCCTCACAACCTTGAATATGAAAGGAAAAACCGCCCCCCGGCTCGACGTGCCGGCCGTCGTGGCCGCCAGGTTGCGCGTCGGATACTCGCGATCTCACCGGTCGCGAAGCGGCCGAGGCCGCGAAACTGGGAGAAAACGCCCCCTGCGTCAACCGCTATCGCCGCGCCAGCGGGGTGGCGCGCACGAATACAACTGCGGCGAGAACCTTGCCCGAAGGTTCTCGCCGCAGGACCGTGGATCGTTCGTGCGCCGCGGCGACGGGCCCGCCGCCGCGATCGGGCCGGGGCTCAGCCGACCAGGCGGTAGCCGCCGGGCTCGGTGACCAGGATCTTCGCGTTCGACGGATCGGGCTCGATCTTCTGCCGCAGCCGGTAGATATGCGTCTCCAGCGTGTGCGTGGTCACCCCGGCGTTGTAGCCCCAGACCTCGTGCAGCAGCTCGTCGCGCGGCACCACCGCGTCGCTCGCGCGGTAGAGGTACTTCAGGATGTTGGTTTCCTTCTCGGTCAGCCGGATCTTCTTGTCGCGCTCGTCGAGCAGCATCTTCGCGGCCGGCTTGAAGGTGTAGGGCCCCACCGCGAACACCGCGTCCTCGGACTGTTCGTGCTGGCGCAGCTGCGCGCGGATCCGCGCCAGCAGCACCGGCAGCTTGAACGGCTTCGCGACATAGTCGTTGGCGCCGGCGTCGAGCCCGAGGATCGTGTCGCTGTCGGTGCCGTGCCCGGTCAGCATCACGATCGGGCATTTCACCCCCTGCTTGCGCATCAGCCGGCACAGCTCGCGGCCGTCCATGTCGGGCAGGCCGACGTCGAGCAGGACGAGGTCGTAGTGCTGCTCCTTCGCGCGGACCAGCCCGTCCGCGCCGGTGCCGGCCTCGAACACGTCGAACTCCTCGGTCAGCACCAGCTGGTCGGCCAGCGCCTCGCGCAGATCCGCATCGTCGTCAACCATCAGGATTTTCTTCAGCGTGGTCATGGAACCTCCGGGTTTCGCGCCACATCTCGGCAATCCGCCCGTTCCGGGCAACGTCGCCGCGCCGAGGATCACGCCACTGTGTCCGCTGCGCCCCGATTGTTTCATTCCCCGGCGGGCGCCAGTATGGCGCGCGTGACGAAAGGATCCCGATGACGCTCGGCCTCACCCCGCAGGAACAGCTCGCCCGCGCCCGCGCCGATCTGCGGATGGGCGCGGCCGTGGTCCTCGAGGACGCCGGCGCCTTCGCGCTGGCGCTCGCCGCCGAGACCGCCACCGCCGCGCGGCTCGCCGACCTGCGCGCGCTCGGCCCGCTCGATCTCGCGCTGACCGCGCGCCGCGCCGCGACGCTGAAGGCGCGCGCCTATGACGGCGACCTCGCGCGGGTGATCGTGCCGGCGGGCGCCGGGCTCGACTGGGTCCGCGCCACCGCCGACCCCTCCGCCGACCTCGCCTGGCCGATGAAGGGGCCGTACTCCAGCCGCCGCGACGGCTGGGCCGGGCTGCACCGCGCCGCGGTGCGGCTGGCCAAGCAGGCGCATCTGCTGCCCGCCGCGCTCGTCGTCGAGATCCCGCCCGAGGCCGCCGCCGCGCGGGTCGCCGAGGGCCTCAGCCGGCTCGACATCGCCCATGTGCCCGCCGACGCCGACGCCGGCCCGCTGGTCGAGGTCGCCGCCGCCCGCGTCCCGCTCGAGGTCTCCGAAGCCGGCCGCGTCCGCGTCTTCCGCCCGCTCGACGGCGGCGAGGAGCATTACGCGGTCGAGGTCGGCGCGCCCGACCGCAGCCGGCCGGTGCTGGCTCGGCTGCATTCCGCCTGTTTCACCGGCGACCTGATCGGCAGCCTGAAATGCGACTGCGGCCCGCAGCTGCGCGCCGCCCTCGCCCAGATCGGCGCCGAGGGCGCCGGCGTGCTCCTGTATCTGAACCAGGAGGGCAGGGGCATCGGCCTCGCCAACAAGATGCGCGCCTACGCCCTGCAGGACCAGGGTTTCGACACCGTCGAGGCCAACCACCGCCTCGGCTTCGAGGACGACGAGCGCGATTTCCGCCTCGGCGCCCGGATGCTGATCGCGATGGGCTTCTCCGCCGTGCGGCTGATGACCAACAACCCCGCCAAGGTGGCGATGATGCGGACCTGCGGCCTCGAGGTGACCGAGCGCGTCCCGCTCAAGGTCGGCCGCACCCGCTTCAACGAGGCCTATCTCGACACCAAGGCGGCCAAGAGCGGGCATCTGCTGTGACCCCGCCGCCGGGCGCCGCCGCCGCCGGCCCGCATCTCGTGGTCGGCCGCTGGGGCGCCCGCTTCCTGAACCGGAACTTTCCCTGCGCCATCGGCCGCGGCGGCATCGGCGCGAAGCGCCGCGAGGGCGACGCGATCACTCCCGCCGGGGTCCATCGCATCGAGTCCGTGCTGCGCCGCGGCCCCGCGCCCGCCGCCGCCTGCCTGCCGCAGCGCCGGATCGGCCCGTTCGACGGCTGGTCCGACGACCCCGCCGATCCCGCCTACAACGGCCCCATCCGCCGGCCATGCCCGACGTCGCACGAAGCGATCTTCCGCCCCGACCATCTCTACGACCTCGTCGCCGTGCTCGACTGGAACCGCGCGCCCGTCGTCCCCGGCCGCGGCAGCGCGATCTTCCTCCACGTCTGGCGCAGGCCCCGCCACCCCACCGCCGGTTGCATCGCCTTCGCGCCGCGCGACCTCGCCTTCATCCTCGCGCGCTGGACGCCGCGCAGCCGGGTGGTGGTGCGCTGAGGCCGCTTCAGCTTTCGTTAGCGATTCAGTATTTGATGAAAATCAACGATTTGCCGAATATTCACGCTGAATGCCCGCCCAAGACGGCTGTGGACAGCCCCGACGCCTTGGGGCAAGACTCGGGACCGAACGGCCAGGGGAGACGGACATGGCGATCACGGTGAACGAAGCCTCGGCGGTCCTGCGGGAGGCCGTCCGCGACAGCATCCGCCGCCGCTCGCTGCTCTACCTGATCCAGGGCGGCCTGCTCGTCCTCGCCGGCGCGCTGGCGCTGATCTTCCCGTTCATCTTCAGCACCGGGGTTCTCGTCCTGATCGGCTGGCTGCTCGTGCTCAGCGGCGTCGTCCAGGCGATCGGCCTGATCGGCGCGACCCGGGTGCCCTATTTCTGGCTCCAGCTCGTCTCGGTCTCGCTCGGCGTCGTGGTCGGCTTCCTGCTGATCTCGCGCCCCGAAGCCGGCCTGCTCGCCGTCGCGCTCCTGCTCGTGGTCTACTTCATGATCGAGGCCGTCTCGCGCATCGTCTTCGCCCTGATGATCCGCCCGATGGACGACTGGCTCTACCTGCTCGGCAGCGGCGTGGTCGGGATCGTCGTGGCGCTGATCCTCGCCGCCAACCTCGGCGGCGCCGCGCAATGGCTGCTCGGCACGCTGCTCGGGGCCTATCTGATCGCCGCCGGCGGCGCGCTCGGCTGGCTCGCCTGGAACCTGCGCCGCGCCACCGCCTGAGCGGCAGGCGGAACGATCCGCCCGCCCGGGCATTCTCCCCGGGCGACGCGGCAGAACGGAGGCTGGAATGCGCAAGTCCGGAATCGCGGCCCTTCTCGGGCTCGCCGCCTGCGCCCCGGTGGCGCCCGAGACCGCGCCGGCGCCGCTGGTCCGCGCCGAGGTCGCGCCCGAAGCCGCCGCCGGCGCCGCGGGCGAGGCCCGCATCCCGGTGCGGGCGATCAGCCGGTCCGGCGCCTCGGTCGCCGCCGCCTGCACCGCCGAGGGCGCGGGTTTCAGCGCGGCCTTCACCGCCCCGGCCGAGCTGGCCGTCCCGAGCTTCGGCCCGGCCAGCGGGCCGGTCACCGTCCGCTGCGCCGCGGGCGACGAGCGCGGCGCCCGGCTCGCCCAGCCGATCGCGCGGCGGGCGAACGGGATCGCGGGCTGGCCCGCGGTCGGCGTCGGCATCGGCAGCGGCGGCGGCTCCTACGTCTCGGTCGGCGGCTTCTGGAACGGCGGCTGGGGAACCGGGCCGCAGACCTACGCGGTCAGCTATCCGGCGATCGACGTGGCGCTCGAATAGCGCCGCGCCGGCGTCGACGGCGGCGGCGGCCCCGCGCGCGGCCGGCGTCGACAGCGGCTGGATCGGGCGCTATCGTGCGGGCGGGACAGTTCGGAGACAGGCATGCGCGGATGGTGGATTGCGGCGGCGGCGCTTGCGCTCGCGGGCTGCGCGGGCGGCGATATCGCCGGGTTCGGACCGGCTGTGGTCGGGGGCGGAGGCGGCCTGCCGGCGACCCGGGCCGAGGCGCGGCCGGACCTGATGACCCCCCCGGGACGGCGCGAACTGGCGCTGGCGGTGCGCAGCTTCACCGCCGGACCGGACGGGACGCAGGCCGAGATCGCCGGCGCGAGCTGCCGGATCACCGCCGGGGCGTTCGACGCCGCGCTCGTCACGCCGGGCCGGCTGATCATCCCCGACCTCGGGCCCGACGCGCCGCCGGTGCGGGCGGACTGCGTGGCCGGCGAGCTGCGCGGGGCGGGCGCGGTCGCGCCGGCGTTCTCCTGGTCGGGCGGCGGCGGCAACCCGCCGCAGCGGGTGGCCTGGGGCCTCGGCTGGACCTACGGCTACGAGGCGATGGGGCCGGTGCGGTATCCCAACCTCGGCGTGGTCCTGTCACGCCCGCTCCCCTGACCGGATCGGCCGGGCTCCGCCGGAGATGCGCCCGGGTCGCGCGGGCGATTGACAGCAGGCCGGGCTGCGGGACATCAAGGCCTGCCCGACCGGAGACCCCGATGACCCCTGCTCGTCTGCTGACCGTCGCCTTCGCGCTGTGCCTGCTTGCGCTCGCCGGCTGCGCCGGAGGGGGGCCTGCCGTGGAGGAGCCGCCGTCGCGCTCCGGGCTGTATCCGAACGAGACGCCGCAGCTGCGTGCGCTGATCGAAGAAACCTCGCAGCGGTTCGGCGTGCCGGAGGATCTGGTGCAGCGGGTGGTGATCCGCGAGAGCCGGCACAACCCCGTGGCGCGCAACGGGCCCTACTACGGGCTGATGCAGATCCTGCCGCAGACCGCGCGCACGATGGGGTATAGCGGCGCGCCGGAGGGGCTGCTCGATCCGGCGACCAACCTGACCTACGGGGTGAAATACCTGCGCGGGGCCTGGCTGGTCGCGGAGGGCGACCGCGACGAGGCGGTGGGCTGGTACTCGCGCGGCTACTACTACGAGGCCAAGCGCATGGGGCTGCTGGAGGAGACCGGCCTGCGCTAGCGCGGTCGGTGCGCGCGCGGCCGGCAACCATTGCGGGGGACGGCGGTTGTGTGGGCGGGTGGATGGAGGTCGGCGATGAAGAACCCGTTCATGAGCATGTGGCTGAGCGCCGCGAACAAGGCGGCGGGGCCGGTCCGCGGGTTCTGGACCGCCGAGGCCAAACGCCAGCAGACCGCGATGGTCAAGGAAGCGGCCAAGGCCTTCGGGCTGGGCGCGCCGGCGAAAAAACGCGGCGCGGCGAAGCGGCGGGCGAAGTAGCGCCGGAGGGCCGGGGCTGTCGGGAGGGGTGGCATGGTGCAGATCGTCGGCTTGTCGGGCAGCCTGCGGCGGGGATCGCTGAACGCGGCCCTGCTGCGGGCGGCGGTGGAGCTGTCGCCCGACGGGGCGGAGTTGATCATGGGCACGATCCGGGGCGTGCCGCTCTACGACGCCGACGTCGAGCAGGCCGACGGGCTGCCGCGGGCGGTGGTGGCGCTGAAGACGGCGGTGATGGAGGCCGACGGGCTGCTGCTGGTCACGCCGGAGTACAACAACGGCATCCCGGGGGTGTTCAAGAACGCCATCGACTGGATGTCGCGGCCGGCGTCGGACATCCCGGCGGTGTTCGGCGGCAAGCCGGTGGCGCTGATCGGGGCCAGCCCCGGCGGGTTCGGCACGATCCTGTCGCAGAGCGCCTGGCTGCCGGTGCTGCGCACGCTGGGGTGCGAATTGTGGACCGGCGGGCGGATGATGGTGTCGCGGGCGGGGAGCGCGTTCGACGCCGAGGGGCGGCTGACGGACGAGGCGGTGCGCGCCCAGCTGGCGAAATACCTGGCCGGGTTCACCGCGCATCTGCGCGGATGAAAACGCCCTCGGTCGCAACGTGCGACCGAGGGTCAAGTCATTGAAAATACTCTACTATCGCCTTCGGCGTTAAGGAAATTTCAATCTTTCCCGAACCGTTTCGGGTCACGCCGCCGCGGTGTCGCCGCGCCGGGTCCGGCGGGTGCGGGTGGAGGCCATCCGGTTGCCGGCGACGGTGATCGCCAACCGGCCCGCGGCCGCTGCGGTCATGAACAGCGCGCCGGACAGCGCATAGGCGAGCGCCGCGAGGCCGAGGCCGTGGCCGGTCGCCAGCGCCAGCGCCGCCATCGCCACGGCGCCGATGAGGCCGATCACGATGGCCCCCATCGGGTTGGCGGCCGACCGGTCCGTCGAGTTGGATGGATGGCGCATGAACCTTGCTCCTCGTCGCGGCAGGGTGGCCTGCCCGTCAGTGCCTGCGGCCGCCGGATCGTTCCGTCCGCCTCAAGGTTAATAACGACACAGCCGGTCGTGATTGGCAAGATAAAAAACACGAGCGAAGTGGTCGTGAAAAAACCGTATACATGTCAGCTGGTTGTGCTGTGGCTGTGGCTTGCCGAGGGGGGTTGGGCGGGCGGGCGGGGAACGGGATGCTCCGAATCCGGGGAGCCGGGAGAACAACTTCCGCCGCGCCGTTTCGTCGCGCGCGGCCCTGCGACTTGCCGCGGGCGGCGGCGCGGGCAATGATCCGGGGGTCTGCAGGCGCAAATCGAGGGGCGGTGGGAGAATGGGCGTGACGGTTCGGGCGGTGGCGGCGGGGATGGTCGCGGCGGCGGCGCTGGCGATGGCGCTGGCGACGGGGGCGGCGGCGGATCCGACGCTGGAATGCGGCCTGGACGCCGCCAGCCAGATCGAGATCGGCGATTGCCTGGCGGCGACCGAGACGCGGGTCGACGCGACCGTCGCGCAGGCGCTGGGGTTTGCGACGGAGGCGGCGACGGCGCTGGACGGCGAGACCGGCCGGCCGGCCGCGGCGCCGGCGCTGGCGGCCGGGCAGGCGGCCTGGTCGGCGTTCCGCGACGCGCATTGCGCCTATGTCGGATCGACCTGGGGCGGCGGCTCAGGCGCCGGCGGCGCGATCCGGGCCTGCCGGATCGACCTCGGCCGCGAGCGGGTCGGGGCGCTGATGGGGTTCGCGGGGTAG
>CAYTMB010000078.1:0-9508 GCA_964438465.1 uncultured Rhodovulum sp.
GGAGCTGCCGCGGCTCGGCTGGGAGGTGGCGCATCTGGCGCTGCCGGACGGGTTTCCGTTTCCCGACGCGGCGGCCGAGGCGGCGACGGCGGCGGCGCTGGCCGGGGTTCCGGACGGCGCGGTGATGCTGGTCGACGGGCTGGCGTTCGGGGCGCTGCCGGGGCGGATGGCGGCGGAGGCCGGGCGGCTGCGGCTGGTGGCGCTGGTGCATCATCCGCTCGGCGACGAAAGCGGGCTGAGCGACGCGCAGGCGGCGGATCTGCAGGCGCGGGAGCGGGCGGCGCTGGCGGTGGCGCGGGGGATCGTCTGCACCAGCGCGGCCACCGGGCGGCGGCTGGTCGCGGCGTTCGGCGTCGATCCGGCGCGGCTGGCGGTGGCGCCGCCGGGCACGGCGCCGGGGCCGCGCGCGCCGGGGAAAGGGGTTCCGCCGCGCATCCTGAGCGTGGGCTCGCTGATCCCGCGCAAGCGGCACGACGTGCTGATCGACGCGCTGGCGGCGGTGCGCGACCGCGACTGGCGGGCGCGCATCCTCGGCTCCGCGGCGCTCGATCCGGGCTGCGCGGCGCGGCTGGCGGCGCGGATCGCCGAGGCGGGGCTGGGCGAGCGGATCGCGCTGGTCGGGGCGGTGGTCGATGTGCGCGCGGAGCTGGCGGCGGCGGACATCTTCGCGCTGGCCTCGGAATACGAGGGCTACGGCATGGCCTTCGCCGAGGCGCTGGCGCAGGGCCTGCCGGTGGTCGCCTGCCGCGCCGGGGCGATCGCGGATCTGGTGCCGGAGGCCGCGGGCGCGCTGGTCCCGCCGGGCGACGCGCCGGCCTTCGCGGCGGCGCTGGCGGGGCTGCTCGACGATCCAGCGCGCCGGCGCGCGGCGGCGGAAGCGGCCTGGGACGCCGGGCGGGCGCTGCCGGGCTGGGCCGACACGGCGGGGATCGTCGCGGCGGCGCTGGCGCGGGCGTGAGCTTCGACGCGGCCTGGCTCGACCTGCGCGAGCCGGCGGACCGGGCGGCGCGCGACGCCGGGCTGCTGGCGGCGGCGAGCGCGTGGCTGGGGGCGGGCGAAGCGGTCGATCTCGGCTGCGGCACCGGGTCGACGCTGCGCGCCTTCGGCGGGGAGGCCGCGCGCTGGCGGCTGGTCGATCATGACCCGGACCTGCTGGCGCTGGCGGCGGCGCGCTGTCCGGGCGCGCGCGCGACGGCGGCGGATCTGCGCGATCTCGCGGCGCTGCCGGTGGCGGGGGCGCGGCTGGTGACGGCCTCGGCGCTGTGCGATCTGGTGTCGCGGGACTGGCTGGAGGGACTGGCCGACCGGCTGGCGGCGGCGGGCGCGGGGTTCTATGCGGCGCTGAATTACGACGGCGCGATGGACTGGTCGCCGGCCTTGCCGGGCGACGCGGCGGCGTTGGCGGCGTTCAACCGGCATCAGCGCGGCGACAAGGGCTTCGGGCCGGCGCTGGGGCCGGAGGCGGGCGCGGCGGTGGCGGCGGTCTTCGCGCGGCGGGGCTATGCGGTGCGGTGCGCGCCGAGCCCGTGGCGGCTCGGGCCGGGCGAGGCGGCGTTGCAGCGCGAGCTGGCGGCGGGGGTGGCCGCGGCGGCGGGGGTTGCGGGGTTCGCGGCGGCGGCGGGCTGGGGTCAGGCCCGGCGGGCGGCGAGCGGCGCCGGGGGCTGCACGGTCGGGCACTGGGACGTGCTGGCGACGCCGGGGGCGCCGAGCGCGCAGTCGAAGATCACGTCGGCGCCGAGGCCGTAGACCCGGGTCTCGGGGCGCAGCGCGTCGGCGAGCCGCGCGATCGGCGCGGTGCGGAGCCCCGAGGGGCCGGCCCCGATGATCAGCGGCGCGATGCCGACATGCAGCCGGTCGAGCAGGCCGGCTTCGAGGAAGCCCGCGACGGTGATGCCGCCGCCCTCGATCAGCACCCGGCGCAGGCCGAAGCCGGCGAGGGCGGCGCGGATGTCGGCCGGCGCGATCCAGCCGTCGCGCGCGGGCAGGGTCGCGACCTCGACGCCGCGCGGGCGGCGCGCGTCGCAGGCCTGGATCACGATGCGCCGGGCGCCGTTCGCGGCGAAGGCGCTGGCCTCGTCGGGCAGCCGGCCGCGCGGGTCGATGATGACGCGCGCGGGGTCGTCGCCGTCGCAGAGCCGCACGGTCAGCCGCGGATCGTCGGTCAGCGCGGTGCGCACGCCCACCACGACGGCGTCGGCGAGCGCGCGGCAGCGGTGGAGATGGGCGAGGCCCTGCGGCCCGGAGACGTCGCGCGCGTCGCCCGAGACCGTCGCCACGCGGCCGTCGAGCGACTGGCCGACCTGGGCGAAGCAGTAGGGCGCCGCCGCCCCGGTTCCGAGCAGCGGCGCGTAGAGCGCCCAGGCCGCGCGTTCGGCGGCGCTCCAGCGCGGGTCGGGCGCGGGGGGCGGCGCGCCGCGCGCCGCGCGCAGCGCCGACCAGACCGCCGCGGTCATCTCGGCGCGCTGGAAGGTCTCGGTCTCGTCGCTGGTCTGTGTCATTTCCGTGAAGTTAGCATGGGTCCGGCCCCGGTAAAGCCCCGCGGCGGCAGGCGGTCGCGGCCGCCGGGCCGAAGGCCGCGACGAAGCGGTCGCGAAACGCCTCCATGCCCCAGACCGGGGCCAGCGGCCCGGGGATCAGGCCGGGGGTCCAGCCCCAGCCGTCGAGCCGGGCGAGGATCGCGGGCGGCCCGATCAGGTGGACCGGCACGTCGCGCCCGCTGTCGCCCTGCGAGACGAAGGGGGCGGGCTGGTGGTCGCCGAGCACGACCATGAGCGGCGCGGCGCCGGCGCGGCGCTCGGCGAAGGCGCCGACGGTGCGCAGGCTGTAGTCGATCGAGAGCGCGAACTGGTCGCGGATGCGCTCGGGGTCGCTCCAGACCGCCTCGGTGGTCGGGCCGGCCTGCGCCATCGCGTCGAAGACGCGGCCGTCGCCGATGCTGTCCCAGGGGACGAGGCGCGGGACCGGCGTCCAGGGCGCGTGCGAGGAGATCAGCGCGATCTCGGCGATGACCGGCGGGCGGGGGGCGGGGTCGAGCTCGGCGCGCTCGAAGGCGGCGAGGGTGAACTGGTCGGGCATCGTCACCCAGTTGAACGGCAGGCCGGCGTAGCCGAGGTCGGCGGCGGCCAGCACGCGGTCGTAGCCGAACCAGTCGGCTTCGGGCCAGGCCAGCGTGATCGCCGGCGCCACCGCGACGCTGCGCCAGCCCGCCGCCTGGGCGAGGGTGAGCAGGGTGCGGCGCGGGCTCGCGAACAGCGCGCGGTAGCGGCCCTGGGTGTCGATCCGGAGGCCCGACAGCAGGGTGGCGTGGGCGAGCCAGCTCTGGCCGCCGCGGGTCGGCGAGGTCAGCCAGGCCGAGCGCATCGCGAGGCCGCGGGCGGCGAGGCGGGTCTCGATCTCGCCGAGCGTGGCGGTGGTCGCCGGCGCGAACCGCGGCGAATCGAGCAGCGTGCGGCCGTAGGATTCGACGAAGACCAGCAGGATGTCGGTCCCGCGCAGCGCGGCGAGCGTGGTCTCGGGGGGGAGGCCCGCGAGCGGGTCGGCGGCGGCGGCTTGGCGGAAGGCGGCGAGATCGGCGCGGGCGGTCGCGACGCCGCGGGCGTGCTCCCAGGCGAGGCGGGTGGTGAAGGCGACGCCGGGCGGGTCGAGCGGGCTGACCTCGCGCGCGGCGTCGGCGGCGACCAGCGCGACGGCGGCGGCGAGGGCGGCGCCGAGCGGGGCGCGGGCGCGCGGGGCGGGGTCGAGCGCGGCGATGCGGCCGGTCGCCCACCACAGCGCGCGGGCGATCAGCGCGAGGGCCGCGGCCAGTGCTACGAGGGCGGCGAACGTGAGCGGCGCGCCGATCGCGCCGGTCAGCAGCCGCCAGCCGGCGGCGGCGAGATGCAGGTCGAGCAGCGGGTTGAACGGGCGCTCGAAGGCGATGTTCGAGGCGAGGTCCGCGGCCTTGAGCGCGACCATCAGCGTCAGCGCCGCGGCGACCGCCGCGCGCAGCGCGCGCGCCATGCGGCCGCGCGCGAGGGCGAGCGCGATCAGCAGGGCGGGAAGCTCGAGCGGAAACGTCCGCAGCGCGCCCCAGGTCAGCGAGGCGGGGTGGTTGGGCTGCAGCAGCGCGAGCGCGAGCAGGGCCGCGGCGGCGGCCAGCGCCACGGGGCGGGGGCGCTCAACCGGCATCGAGGCGGGCGTAGACGTCGCCGGAGCGGCCGTCGCGGGCGCGGGCGTCGAGGCTCGCGCCGAAGGCGGCGGCGTCGGTCCAGTCGGGCAGGGCGAAGGCGCCGCGCTCGCCGGCGACGAGGTTGTAGCGGTAGCGGCCGAGGGTTTCGAGCCGGTCGAGGCAGGCGCGCGCCACGTCGAGCGCGGCGGGCAGGTATTCGAAGGCGACCCAGGGCACGGGGCGGGAGAGGCCGCGCAGCGCCTCGGCCTCGAAGCCCTCGACGTCGATCTTGACGAGGCGGGGCGCGCCGTGTTCGGCGATCAGCGCGTCGAGCGTGGTCACCGGCACGGTCTCGGCGGCGTCCCAGCGCACATGCGCGAAGCCGGGCGCGCCGGCCATGCGCTCGGGAAAGCCGGGCGCCAGCGAGGCGAGCGTGGGGTGGAGGCGCGAGACGGCGAGGCGGGCGGTCCCCGGCGCCGCGCCGGCGGCGGCGCGGACCAGCGTGGCGCCGGGCGGCAGGTCGCGGGCGAGGAAGGCGTGGAACGCCGCCTGCGGCTCCAGCGCCACGACGCGGGCGCCGGTGCGCAGCATGGCCCGGGTGCGGTTGCCGGCATGGGCGCCGATGTCGAAGGCGAGGTCGCCCGGCCCGATCATCGCGGCGTAGAACCGGGTCAGCGTGGCGGCGCGCCAGGGGCGGGCGCGGTAGATCGCGAGCGAGCGGGCGAGACCGGCGAGGCTGCGCAGCCGGGCGCTCATCGCGGGGCCCGGAGCAGCCAGGCGAGGTCGAGGGCGAAGGACCAGGCCAGCGCCAGCAGCGCGGCGGCGGCCAGCGCGGAGGAGACCGGCGGGACCAGCACGGGCGCGATGAGCGCGCCGAGCACGGCGATCTGGACCACGCAGACGGTCTTGCGGCGCAACGACGGCGGCAGCGGGCGGGCGAGGCGCGGCCAGAGCCAGCCGGCGGCGACGAAGGCGTAGCGCATCAGGCCGAGGGCGAGCACCCAGGGACCGGCCTTGCCGAGCGCGAGCGCGAGCGCGCTGAGCGCGAGGATGGTCAGCGCGTCGGTCTCGAGGTCGAAGCGCGCGCCGAAGGCCGAGGCGAGGCGCTGGCGCCGCGCGACCCAGCCGTCCACGCCGTCGAGCGCCAGCAGGATCGCCGCGGCGCCGGCCACGGTCCAGGCGGCGGCGCCGGCGACGGGCTGCGGCGCGACGGCGAGGCCGGCGAAGACCGCCGCGCCGCCGGCGCGGACCAGCGTCAGCCGGTTGGCGAGGCCGAAGCGCGGATGCGGATGCGCCGCCGCCGCGCCGGCGAGCGCGCCGAGCGCGGCCAGCGCGAACACCGCGAGCGTCACCGCCGCCGCGACGGGCGGCAGCGGCAGGGCGACCGCGACCGCGGCGACGCCGAGCGCGGTGAGCGCCACGGCGGCCAGGGTCCCGCGCCGGGCCGGGCGGGGCGCGCCGGCCAGCTCGGCCGTGCGGGCGATGGCGGCGGCGCCCGCGGTGACGGCGGCGCGCATGGGACGGCTGTCGCTGCGGCGGCGTCCTGCTAGACTGCGCGGCGGGGAGCAGTCGGAAAGGCCGGGCTCATGGGATACGGCAACGTCGCGCGCGGTTTTCACTGGCTCACCGTGCTCCTGGTGCTGATCATGATCCCTGCCGGCCTCATTATGACGCAAGAAATCCCGAGGACCATCCAGGACCCGCTGTTCATCCTGCACAAGGGGCTTGGTCCCTTCGTGCTGCTGGTCGTGGCGCTGCGGCTGGTCTGGCGCGCGTTCAATCCGCCGCCGCCGTTGCCGGCCTCGGTGCCCGCCGCGCAGCGGCTGGCCGCCGAGGTGGTGCACTGGGCGTTGTACGCGCTGCTGCTGACGATGGCGATCAGCGGTTATGTCCGGGTGACCACGGGCGGCTTTCCGATCGAGGCGCTGAACGCGCTCGGGATCCCGCCGCTGTTCGCCAAGGACGAGCCGCTGGCCGACGCCGCCAAGGCGATCCACGCCGCCTGCGCCTTCTTGCTGATCGCGCTGATCGCCCTGCATGTAAGCGCGGCGACGTTTCACGGTCTCGTCAAGCGCGACGGGGTGTTTTCGCGGATGTGGCCGCCGTTCTCGCGCTGAACGCGCAGGCGGCCGCCGGCATTGCGCGATTGACAAGCGGGCGCGCATTTGCGCCACCTGCCGCCGGAACGAGGCGGACGAGGCGGGAGCGTAATGCGGCGGATCGGCGGGTTTCTGAGATGGATCGCCATCGGCGTCGCGCTGATCGTCGCCGCGATCCTCGGGCTGCGCGGCTGGCAGGCGTTGACCGATCCCGATCTGGCGCCCTGGCACACCGTCGCGCCCGACGAGGCCGGCCTCGAGGCCATCGCCGGAATGGACTGGGCCGGCTGGATGGCGCGTGAGGCCGCGGTGTTCGACGAGGTGCGCGTCAAGGTCTCGGAGGTTCTGCCGCCGGCGCTGCAGACGCCGGAGAACCGCTATTTCCCCGGCAGCCCGATCTATCCGCCGCATTTCGCCACCGACTGGAACCGCAGCTTCGTGCTCGAGCCCGACGGCCCGCCCCGCGGCGCGGTGGTGCTGGTGCACGGGCTGACCGATTCGCCCTTCAGCCTGCGCCATGTCGCCGGACTGTACCGCGACCTCGGCTTCGTCGCGATCGCGCCGCGGATGCCCGGGCACGGCACCACGCCGGGCGGGCTCGGCGCGGCGGTCTGGACGCAGTGGATGGCCGCGACCCGGATGGCCGTGCGCGAGGCGGTCCGGCGCGTGGGGCCGGACGCGCCGCTGCATCTGGTGGGATATTCCAACGGCGGCGCGCTGGTGACCAAATACGCGCTGGAGTCGCTCGGCGATCCGGATCTCGCGCGGCCGGACCGGCTGGTGCTGTTCTCGCCGATGATCGGCATCACCCGGTTCGCGCGTTTCGCCGGCGTCGCCGGCTGGCCGGCGGTGGTCCCGGGCTTCCTGCGCGCGGCCTGGTTCGACCTGATCCCCGAGTTCAACCCGTTCAAGTACAACTCCTTTCCGGTGCAGGCCGCGGTGCAGTCCTACCGGCTGACCCGCGCGGTGCAGGCCGATCTGGAGCGCGCGACGCGGGCGGGCAGGATCGCGGACATGCCGCCGGTGCTGGCGTTCCAGTCGGTGCTCGATTCCACCGTCAGCGCGCGGGCGGTGGTCGCGGCGCTGTTCGCCCGGCTGCCGGCGAACGGCAGCGAGCTGGTGCTGGCCGACATCAACCGCGCCGCGGCGCTGGGCCCGGTCATCAGCCGCGCCGCCCATGCCGAGATCGAGCGCATCGTGGCGCCGCCGCCGCGCGACTACGCGCTGAGCGTCGTCACCAACGCCGGGCCGGGCGACTACGCCGCCGTGGCGCGGATCGAGCCGGCCGGCGCCCTCGAGGCGCAGGTGGTCCCGCTCGACCAGCCCTATCCGCGCGACGTTTATTCGCTGTCGCATGTCTCGACGCCGTTCCCGCCGACCGACGGGCTCTACGGGCTGACGCCCGATCCGGCGGACGATTTCGGCATCAACATCGGCACGCTCGCCGCGCGCGGCGAGACCGGGGCGCTGTCGGTCAGCGCCGACATGTTCGCGCGGCTGTATTCGAACCCGTTCTACGACGTGATGGCCGGGCGGATCGCCGCCGTCGTCGCGGCGCCCGGGCCATAGCGCGGAGGCGGTTCGAAATGTCACGTTCCCGCGCTAGATGCGGGGGCGCGGGGCGCCCCGCCTGACCGAACCGACCTGACCGAACCGAACGGAGGGACCGAGAGATGACCCGCCGCGTCGCCCCGATAGGCCCCGCCTGCGCCCTGGCGCTGGCCGCGGCGCTGGCGCTGGCCGGATGCGGGCCGCGCGGGGCGCTGACGGTCGATCCGGAGGCGGCGGCGGTCGGCGCGGCGCAGCCGATCTATGTCGCGACGGCTCGGCTGGCCGACGGCGGGCCCAACGTCTGGGCCGAGGGCCGGTCCGAGGCGGTGAGCTTCGCGCGCTTCGAGGTGTCGGTGCCGCCCGGGCGCGCGCCGGGGACGGTGACCTTTCCGCGCCGGCTGCCGCCGGATCCGGCGACCGATTTCCTGACGATCTCGGCGCGCGGCTTCGCCGACGAGGCCGCCTTCGTCGCGGCGGTCAACGCCCGCATGGACGCGCTGCCGCGGGAGAACCGCGAGGTGTTCCTGTTCACCCACGGCTTCAACACCACCTTCTCCGAGGGCCTCTACCGCCACGCGCAGATGCGCGAGGACTTCGGCACGCCGGGCCTCGCCGTGCATTATTCCTGGCCCTCGGCGGGCAGCGTGACCGCCTACGCCTACGACCGCGAGAGCGCGATCTTCGCGCGCGAGGGGCTGCGGCAGACGCTGGCGGCGCTGGCGAGGACGCGGGCCGAGCATATCGTCGTCGCCGGGCATTCGATGGGCGCGATGGTGCTGATGGAGGCGCTGCGCGGCATGGCGCTGGCCGGCGCGCCGGATTTCTTCGCGCGGCTGCAGGCGGTGGTGCTGATGGCGCCCGACCTCGACATCGACGTGTTCCGCGGCCAGATCGCGCCGCTGGCCGCGCGCGACGTGCCGGTCTACATCTTCTTCTCGTCGCGCGACCGGGCGCTGCGGTTCTCCTCCATCCTGCGCGGCGACAGCGAGCGGCTGGGGTCGATCCGCGATCTGGCCCGGCTCGACGGCCTGCCGGTGACGCTGATCGACACGACCGGGGTGAACGACGGCGAGGACGCGCTGGGGCATTTCGCGGTGGCGACCTCGCCGGCGATGATCTCGCTGATCCGGGGCATGGACCGGGTCGGGGCGGAGATCTTCGTCGATGCGGCCAACAGCCCCAACCCGGTCGAGCAGACCATCAACGTCTTCCAGGGCGTCGGCGACGCGGTGCTCAGCCCGCTGGCGCAGTAGCGTCGCGCGGCCAGGCCAGCGCGGTCAGCACGGTGCAGCCCGCCGCGAGCGCGCCGAGCACGGCGAAGGCGGCGGCGCTGGAGACCTCCTCGGCGCCGAGCCAGCCGGCCAGCGGATAGGCGACCAGCAGCGTGGCGTTGGCGAGCGCGAACAGCGCGGCGTAGACCACCGGATGGTGCTCGGGCGGCGTCAGCCGGCGCAGCACGAAGGGCGCGGGGGTGAGCGCGACGGCGCCGCCGAGGCCGATCGCGAACCACAGGCCGAGCAGGCTCGCGTAGCCCGCCAGCGCGACGCCGGCGAGCAGCCCCGCGGCCTGCAGCGCGCAGCCGCCGAGGATCGTCGCCTTTTCGCCGAGCCGCGGCAGCAGCCCGGGCACGGCGATGGCGCCGATCACCGCGCCGAGGCCGAAGGCGGCCAGCGCCAGCGCCGAGGCGCGGCCGTCGAGGTCGAAGTCGCCC
>CAYTMB010000079.1:0-9371 GCA_964438465.1 uncultured Rhodovulum sp.
GTCTGCACGGTGATCGGCGCGTCGCCGCCGACCGGGACCGGTCCGACGAAGATCCGGCGCGACCTGCGCCGGTCGATGTTGCGCCAGGGGCGGATCGGGTTGTGGGTCATCGGGTCCGGCGGCTCGGGCTGACTGAGGTTGCGCGAACCATAGTGCGCCGCAGCGAAAGAGTCACCCCGGCCGGGCGGCGCTACTGCAGCGCGACCGCCGCCGCCTCCAGCGCCGGGTCGAAGACGCGCGAGATCACCTCGGGAACCTCCTCGACCTCGGCGTAGCGCTCGGCGATCGCCTTGGGCTCGAGCACGACGTCCCTGACCGAGCGGGTGCCGCTGCCGAGCGGGCCGCGCAGCGTGTCGCCGAGCCGTATATAGACCGAGCCGGAATTGCCGGCCCAGATCAGCGGCGCGGCGAGATCGGCGGGCGGCGAATAGGTCTCGCCGGTCTCGAGGATGCGCTCGAAGACGATGGTCTTGTCGGCGAGATAGACCCGGATCCAGGCCGCGCGCTCGGCGACCACGGTCAGCGTGTCCGGCGCGGCCGCGACCAGCGGATCGGCCGGACCGGCGGCGACCGCGGCGAGATGTTCGGGGCCGACCGGGCCGACCGGGCCGATCAGCCCGGCGTCGGGGGCCGCAGGCGCGGCCGGCGCCGCGGCGGTCGCGAGGCCGGCGCGGTTGGGGTCGATGCCGGCGATCGGGCCGTCGCGCGGCACGAGGATCGGCACCTCCAGCTCCTGCTGGCGGTAGAGATCGGCCAGCGCAGTGGCGGCGACGGGGCGGGCGAGTTCGGCGAAGGCGGTCTCGGCCAGATCCGGCGCCTCGGGCGCCGGCGGCGGCTCGACCGACGCGGCGGCGAGCGGCAGGTCCTCGACCGGGGCGAACTGCACCCGCTGGATGTTCTGCAGCACAGTCCAGCCGCCGTAGCCGAGCCCGGCGACGAGGCAGAGCATCACCAGCACCGAGCCGATGGCCGAGACCGGCAGCGCGGCCAGCCCCGGCAGGCCGCCGCCGCGCTTCTCGGCCATCGGGAAGTCCGGGCGGAACGTGCCGGTCGCGCGCGGGGCGGCCCCGGCGGCGCGCGCGCCGCCCGACGCGCCGCGCGCCGCGGCGGCGGTACGCCCGCGGTCCGACATCGCGCCGGCCGGCCCGGCGAAACCGCTTTCGGCGCAGAAGCGGGTGTAGACCTCTTCGGGGTCGCGGCCGAGATACCGCGCGTAGGAGCGCACATACCCGGGGATGAAGCTGGGATTGGGAAAGACCGCCGGGTCGGAGTCCTCGATCGCGGCGAGATACACCGCCTTGATGCGCAGGTCGCGCTGCGCGTCGAGCAGGGTCAGCCCGAGCGTCGCGCGTTCGCCGCGCAATTCTTCGCCGATGGCGAAATCGAACGAGTCGCGCGTCGTCCCAAGCCTGTTACCGCCCGTGGTCATGATACGCCTGAAGGCCTCTGCCGCGACTGCCCGACTTTTTTGGAGATCGCCGCGAATCGCGCGTCAAGACAACCTCTCGTTGCGATGGAGGATAACAGCTTTTGCACGGTTTGGGCAGGCGCCGCGGAGGTCGTTTCGGGTAAACTTCGAGAACCGATCATAATCGCAACACCACCTGCGCGATCATTCCGACCGCCGCGGAACCCTGGGGGGAGATCTCACCCTCGGGGAGATATCGGTAGATTCAGTAGATATAGCGGATCTGGTCGGTCCAGTAGTGCTCCATCCGTCGCAGGCTGGCGTTCATGTCCGCCAGCCGCATGTTGCCGAGCACCTCGCGGCTCATGATCCCGGCGGCGTGGCGCTGGAACAGGTCGGCGATGATCGAGCGGATGGTGCGGCCGCGTTCGGTCAGCCGCACCCGCACCGCGCGGCGGTCGACCTCGCAGCGCTGGTGGTGCATGTAGCCGCACTCGACCAGCTTCTTGAGGTTGTAGGAGACGTTGGAGCCCTGGTAGTAGCCGCGCGTCTTCAGCTCGCCCGCGGTCACCTCGTTGTCGCCGACGTTGAACAGCAGCAGCGCCTGGACCGAATTGATGTCGATGATGCCGATGCGTTCGAACTCGTCCTTGACCACGTCGAGCAACAGCCGGTGCAGGCGCTCCACCATCGCCAGCGTCTCGAGATAGGCGCCCAGAAAATCGTCATCCAGCGTCGCCGCCGGAACATTGGCCACCGTGGCGTGCACACTCATCGTCTCTCTCCGCATGAACGCTGACGCTGGAACGTTGCGCAGAATCTTCTACAACTCGTTAAGAGCGGAGCTAAAAGCTATCCGATCAGCCGATCCGGTGATAGGCGACAATTCGCCCGAGGATCGCGTGGTGCCGCTCCGGCGCGCCGTTCTTGCCGAGCATCCACGAATAGAGGTCCTGGTCGTTCTCCGACAGCAGATCCTCATAGGACTCCAGTTCGACCGGACCGAGCGTTTCGAGCTCGGCGTCGGCGAACGGGCCGAGCAGCAGGTCCATCTCGCGCATGCCGCGCCGCCAGCTGCGCATGCGCAGGCGCTTCAGCCGGGACTCGCGCGGCTCGTTCATTGCCGCGGCTCCAGCGCGGCGCGCAGCCGCTTCTCCAGCTGCGCCATGCGCTCGACGATCCGGGCCTGGTCGGCGCGCAATCGGCGCAGCTCGGTCAGGCAGGCGCGCGCCGCGCGGTCGCGCGCGGCGCCGGTCCGCCCGTCGTCCCGGGCGGGGGCCGCCCCCTGCCCGCTCATCAGCCAGATCATCGGCGCGTTCAGCAGTCCGGCCAGCATCTGGAGCTTGTTGGCCCGCGGCTCGGCGCGGTCCTCCTCCCAGTTGCGCAGCGTCGCCGGCTTGACGCCGATCCGCTCGGCGAGCTCGATCTGGCTCAGCCCCATCGCCTCGCGCGCCAGCCCGAGCCTGTCGCCGAAGGTCGAGGTCGCGTCGGAATAGTCGTCAGGGGCATCGTCCGCGTCAAGCAGGTCGGGCGGCATGGCGGGTCTCCTCGCCGCGCCCCGATGCGGCTTGCGCGGCTCCCGGCGCGACCCTAAGACAGCCGCGCCGTCTTTGCAAACAGGCCTCCGCCATGCCCTTTCTCGCCGACGCGCTCGCCCGCATCAAACCCTCGCCGACCATCGCCATCACCGCGATGGCGCGCGAGCTGAAGGCCGCGGGGCGCGACATCATCTCGCTGAGCGCCGGCGAGCCCGACTTCGACACGCCCGATCACATCAAGGCCGCGGCCAAGGACGCCATCGACCGCGGCGAGACCAAATACACCAGCCCGGAGGGCATCCCCGAACTGCGCGTCGCGATCTGCGCCAAGTTCGCCCGCGAGAACGGCCTCGACTACGCCCCCGACCAGGTGATCGTCACCAGCGGCGGCAAGCAGGCGCTGTTCAACGCGCTGATGGCGACGATCAACCCGGGCGACGAGGTGATCGTGCCGGCGCCCTACTGGGTCAGCTACCCCGACATGGTGCGGCTGGCCGGCGGGACGCCGGTCGTGGTCGAGGGCCGGATCGAGACCGGCTTCAAGATGACCGCCGCCGACCTCGAAGCGGCGATCACGCCGCGCACCAAATGGCTGATCTTCAACTCGCCGTCGAACCCGACCGGGGCCGGCTACGCCGCGGCCGAGCTGAAGGCGCTGACCGACGTGCTGCTGGCGCATCCCCAGGTCTGGGTGATGAGCGACGACATGTACGAGCACATCGCCTATCCGCCGTTCCGCTTCGCCACCCCCGCCGAGGTCGAGCCGCGGCTCTACGAGCGCACCCTGACGGTCAACGGCGTCTCCAAGGCCTATGCGATGACCGGCTGGCGGATCGGCTACGCCGCCGGGCCGAAGCCGCTGATCAGGGGCATGGTCACCATCCAGAGCCAGTCGACCTCGAACGCCGCCTCGATCAGCCAATGGGCGGCGGTCGCGGCGCTGGACGGGCCGCAGGACTACATCGCGACCGCGCAGGCGGCGTTCCTGCGGCGGCGCGATCTGGTGGTGGCGATGCTGAACGCCGCCCCCGGCGTGACCTGCGCGACGCCGGAGGGGGCGTTCTACGTCTATCCCTCGATCGCCGGGCTGATCGGGACCACCGCCCCGGACGGCGCCACGATCGCGACCGACGCGGATTTCGCCGCGGCGCTGCTGGCCGCGGAAGGCGTCGCGGTGGTGTTCGGCGCGGCCTTCGGCATGTCGCCGAACTTCCGCATCAGCTACGCGGCGGCGGACGACACGCTGGCCGAAGCCTGCCGCCGCATCCAGCGATTCACGGCCGGCCTGCGGCGGTGACGCCGCGGCGGGACCGGGCCGAAGCCGGTCCCGCCGGCCTGAAGGGTCAGTTGTTCGCCGGGGCGGGCGTTCCCTCGACCGCGTCCTCGACCGCATCGGCCGCCCCGTCGACGGCCTCGCCGGTGGCGGTCGCGGCGTCGTCCACGGCCTCGCCGACCGCATCGGCGGCGTTCTCGACGCCGGCCGCGGCGTCGTCCACCGCGCTCTCGACGGCGGCGCCGGCATCTTCCGCGGCGCCCTCGGTCGCCGCGGCGGCGTCCTCGGAGGCGTCGGCGGCGTCTTCGACGGCGGTCCCGGCCGCCGTCCCGGTCTCCTCGACCGCCTGCTCGGCCGGCGTCGGGGTGGTGGCGACTTCGGGCTCGCCCGAGCCCATGAACATGTAGAGCGCCAGCGCGACAAGAATCGCCGCCCCAACCAGAACCAAGGACCGCTGCATCGTCATCTCCTGCTTCGCAAATTCCATCGCGGGGTCGATCCCGCGCCGCACACATGCGCATCTCCGCCCGGGGTTGCAACGCCAATCGGCGCGGCGCGGCGCAATCGGCGGGATGGCGACCGGCGCCGCGCCGCCGACCGAGGCTTCGGGCGCCCCTTCACTTGTGCGGCGCTTTGCCGTATTGTGCGCGCCGACCCGGGGCGCAGGCTCCGGTTTTTTCGTCGGATCAACGATCAAAAGGAATCGAAGGCCATAGCTCGCAGACCGCACAACGCGCCCCCGACGCGCGACACCGGACCCCGCGTCAACGAACGGGTCCGCGCCCCCGAGATCCGCCTGATCGGCGCCGAGGGCGAGAACATCGGACTGATCACCCCGGAAAAGGCGATGCTGCTGGCCGAACAGGCCGGGCTCGACCTCGTCGAGATTTCGCCGAACGCCACGCCGCCCGTCTGCAAGATCATGGATTTCGGAAAATACAAGTACGAAACCCAGAAGAAGGAATCCGAGGCGCGCAAGAAGCAGCACATCATCGAGATCAAGGAGATCAAGTTCCGCCCGAACACCGATACGCATGACTACGAAGTCAAGATGCGCTCGGTGGTCAAGTTCCTGCAGGGCGGCGACAAGGTCAAGATCACGCTGCGCTTCCGCGGCCGCGAGATGGCGCATGCCGATCTCGGGCGCAAGCTGCTCGAGCGCGTCGCCGAGGACGTGACCGAACTCGGCAAGGTCGAATCCATCCCCCGGCTCGAAGGCCGGCAGATGGTCATGATGATAAACCCGGTCAAGCACTGACCCCACCGCCGCCCGGGGCGGCGGGCGCCGGCCCGGACGTCGCTGGACGGCCCCGGCGGCGGCCCCCGGCTTCGCGCGGGAGCCGCCGGATCCGACGATGACACCCCTCGACTCAGCGCGGCGACCGGAGCCGGGCCTTGCGATCCGGCTCGCCGGGCACTGGCGCGCGCTGTTCGCGCTCGCCTGGCCGGTGATGCTGAGCCGGGCGGGCGTCGTGCTGATGTCGACCGCCTCCGTCATCATGGTCGGGCGCTACGACACGCTGGCGCTGGCCGAGCTGTCGCTCGGGAACGCGGTGTTCATCCCGGTGCTGGTGGCCGGGGTCGGCTGCCTCGTCGGGGTCGTGTCGGTGACGGCGCGCGGCGCGGGCGCCGGGGCCGCCGACCTGCCCGCGGTGGCGCTGCGCGGGCTGTGGTGGGCGGCGTTCGTCGGCCTCGTCGCCACGCTGCCGATCCTGCTGAGCGAACGCGCGCTGCTGCTGATCGGGCAGACGCCCGAACTGGCGGCGGGCGGCGGCGCGGTCGCGCGGATGCTGGCGGCGGGCGCGTTCTTCCAGCTCGTCTTCGTGGGCGCGAGCTTCTATCTGGAGGGGACCGGGCGGACCAAGCCCGGCCTCGTCGCGATGATCTTCGCGAATCTCGTGAACATCGGGCTGAGCTGGCTGCTGATCGGCGGCGAATGGGGCGCGCCGGAACTGGGCGCCGAGGGCGCGGCGCTCGCCTCGACGCTGGCGCGCGCGGCGATGTGCGCCGGGCTGGTGCTCTGGATGCTGCGGCTGCCGGAATTCGCGCCGCACCGCGGCCGGCGGCGCCGGCTCTGGGGTCCGGGCGGCTGGCGCGCCGGCGCCGAGATGCGCCGGATCGGGCTCGCCGGCGGCGCGGCGTATTTTTTCGAGACCTTCGCCTTCGCCGCGCTGGCGCAGGCCGCCGGGCTGATCGGCGCGACCGCGCTCGCCGCCTACAGCGTGCTGCACAACATCGAGGCGACGGTGTTCATGATCGCGCTCGGCCTGTCGGTGGCGACCGCCGTGCGCGTCGGCCAGGCCGTCGGGCGCGGCGAGCCGGGCGAGGCGCGGATCATCGGGCTCGCCGGACTGATCGCGGCGATGGCGCTGATCGGGGCGATCGGCCTCGTCCTGCTCGCCTTCGCGCCCGAGGTCGCCGGGCTCTACAGCCGCGATCCGGCGCTGCTGGCGCGGGCGACGCCGCTGTTCGCGATCCTGGCGGTCACGATGGTCTTCGACGCGGGCCAGGTCATCATGGGCCAGTCGACCCGGGCGATGGGCGACGGCTGGGGCACCACGCTGGCGTTTTTCGTCGCGTTCTGGCTGGTGATGGTCCCGGTCGCGCTGGCGCTGGCGTTCCTGACCCCGCTGGCCGAGGCGGGGCTGTTCGTCGGCACCGGCGTCGGCTGCGCCGTGGCGCTGGCGCTGCTCGGCTGGCGCTTCCTGCATCTGCTGCGACGGGCGGCGGCCTGATGGCGCGCAAGCGCAGCGCGCTCGGCCAGGCGCTGGGCTTTGTCCCGAGCGCGCTGGCGCTGGGCGCGGCGCGGCTGCTGCCCTATTCCGCGCGCATCGCCTTCGGCGGCTGGCTGGGACGGAGCCTGGTGCTGGGGCTGCCGCGGTTCCGCAACCGGGTCGAGGCCAACCTCGCCCATGTGATGCCCGAGCTCGACGCCGCCGGGCGGCGGGCGATCGCGCGCGCGGTCGGCGACAATTTCGGCCGGACCTTCGTCGAGACCTTCTCGATGGCCGAGTTCCAGCGCCAGGCGGTCTGGACCGGGCCGACCGGACCCGGCGTCGAGGCGCTGGCGGCGGCGGCGCGGGCCGGAACCGGCGCGGTGGTCGTCACCGGCCATTTCGGGCAGTGGGAGGCGGGCCGCGCCTGGCTGAAGACCATCGGCGCCGAGGCGGCGGCGGTCTACCGGCCGCTGAACAACGCGCCGCTCGACCGCATCTACGTCCGCCAGCTCGAGATCGGCGGGCGGCCGATGTTCCCCAAGGGCGGGCGCGGCCTGCGCGGGCTGGTGGCGCATATCGGCAGGGGCGGGGTCGCGGCGCTGCTGACCGACCAGTACGACCGGCGCGCGGCCCCGATCGACTTCCTCGGCCGGCCGGCGCCGAGCGTCACCATCGCCGCCGATCTGGCGCTGAAGTTCGGCGTGCCGCTGTTCCCGGCCTACGGCCTGCGCGACCCGGACGGGCGGCATGTGGCGGTGGTGATCGAGGCGCCGATCCCGCACACCACCCCGGCGGAGATGACCCGGGCGTTCAACGACAGCCTCGCGGCAAGGGTCCGCGCGCATCCCGGCCAGTACCTGTGGCTGCACCGGCGCTGGGCGAAGGACCTGCCGCTCCCGAAATAGCCCCGGCGCCCGGCCTCCGCCCGCCACCGGCCTGACGGCCGCCGCCGGCCGGACCGGGGCGCCGCGCCGACGTCGCGCCGGTTGCGCCGTGGCGCCCGCGGCGCGCTGCATCGTGGCGCATGCGGCGCCGGGGAACGGCCGCGATCCGCTGCGCCCGGGACGATCGGAAGCGAGAGGACGCGCGCAGCGTCAGGGCAGCATCGCAGCGGTCAGCACCGCCCCCAGGCGCTCGCGCTGCACCACGACGGCGGCGTTTTCGTCGCCGTCGAGGTCGACGCCGAACTCGGCCTCGCCGAGGCCGTCCCAGCGCGCGATGGTGGACCAGTCGGTGACGATATTGGTGTAATCGACGGTGAAGCCGGCGTTTTCGCCGCCGCCGATCTCCACGGTCTCCTGCGGCAGGAACCGCACCAGATAGACCAGCGACGGACCCGGCGCGATGAAACCGGAGGGGGCGAGGCGGATGCGCAGCTCGTCGCCGTCGCGCTCGAGGCCGAGCCGCGCGCCCAGGGGGCGCGACTGATGCGCGCCGATCGCGGCGAGCACCGCTTCGGCGTCGGCCCCGACCACCCGATCGACGCCCTGCACGATCAGCTGCGGGGTGTAGAGCGAGCGATCCCGCGCCACCTTGGCGTAGCCGCGCTGGCGGTCGGTGTGCGCGGCCCGGCCGAACTTGTCCTCCCAGCCGAGATAGTCCCAGTAGTCGACATGCAGCGCCAGCGCGATCACCCCCGGCGCCTCGGCGAGTTCGGCGAGGATGGCGTCGGCCGGCGGACAGGAGGAGCAGCCCTGACTGGTGTAGAGCTCGACCAGCACCGGGCTGCGCTGCGCCCAGGCGGCGGCGGGCAGCCCGAGCGGCAGGGCCAGGAGCAGGACTTGCAGAATTCGCATGGGGTTCCTCGACGAAGCGGCGCCGCCACGAGTAGCGCCGCCCCGGGGGGCTGGCGAGTCAAGCCTTCGCGAGCGGAGGGGCGGCGGTCGCCGGCGTCCGCCCGGCCACGAACCCGCCCGCGCCCGGATCGCCCGGCGCCGCAGCGGCGCCCGGCGGCCCGGATCTCCGCCGGCCGCCGGTCAGGCGGACCTGGCGAGGTTGCGCAGCACATAGTGCAGCACGCCGCCGTGCTCGACGTATTCGATCTCGATCGCGGTATCGATCCGGCACTTGAGCTCGATGGTCTTCACGGTCCCGTCGGCGTAGACGATCGCGCAGGGCACGAGGCTGAGCGGCTTCAGATCCCCGGCGAGTCCGGAGATCGAGATCGTCTCGTCGCCCTTCAGGCCCAGGGTCTTGCGGTTGTCGCCGCCGGTGAACTCGAAGGGAATCACCCCCATCCCGACGAGGTTCGAGCGGTGGATGCGCTCGAAGCTCTCGGCGATCACCGCCTTCACCCCCAGCAGCGCCGTGCCCTTCGCCGCCCAGTCGCGCGACGAGCCGGCGCCGTATTCGACGCCGCCGATCACGATCAGCGGCACGCCCGCCGCCTGATAGGCCATCGAGGCGTCGAAGATCGAGGTCTGCTCGCCGTCCGG
>CAYTMB010000080.1:0-9307 GCA_964438465.1 uncultured Rhodovulum sp.
TGGTGACGCTGGTGCGCACCGACCCGATGACGGTGGAATTCCCGGTGCCCGAGCGGGGGATCCTCGCCTTCGAGGCGCGGCGGGCGGCGGGCGACGCGAGCCGGGTCGGCGCGGTGGTGCTGACGCTCGCGGACGGCTCGGCCTATGCGCAGGCGGGCGACATCGACTTCGTCGATGCGACGGTGGCGCGCGGCACCGACACGGTCCTGGTCCGCGCCGTCTTCCCCAACCCCGACCGGAGGCTGACCGACGGCGCGCTGGTGCGGGTGACGCTGAGCGCCGAGACGCCGCAGCGCCTGCTGACCGTGCCGCAGCAGGCGGTGCAGCGCGACCTGCAGGGCTTCTTCGTGCTGGTGGTCGGGCCGGATTCGAAGGTGGAGATGCGCCGGGTCACCCCCGAGACGGTGTCGCAGGGGCGCGCGGTCATCAGCCAGGGACTCGCCGAGGGCGAGCAGGTGATCGTCGAGGGGATGAACAAGGTGCGGCCCGGGATCGTGGTCGACGCCGCCCTCGCCACCGCGCAGGAAGGCTGAGCCGATGCTCTCGGATGTCTTCATCGCCCGGCCGCGGCTCTCGGCGGTCATCTCGATCGTGATCACCATCGCCGGGCTGGTGGCGCTCCAGCGCCTGCCGATCGCGCAGTTCCCCGACATCGTGCCGCCGCAGGTCTCGGTCACCGCCTCCTATCCCGGCGCCGGCGCCGAGGCGGTGGAGACCTCGGTCGCCCAGCCGATCGAGGACGCGGTGATCGGCGTCGACGACATGCTCTACATGCGCTCGACCAGCGGCGCCGACGGCAGCTATTCGCTCAGCGTGTCGTTCGCGGTCGGCACCGATCCCGACATCGCCGCGGTCAACGTGCAGAACCGGGTGGCGCTGGCGCAGGCGCAGCTGCCCGAGGAGGCGCGGCGGACCGGCGTGAGCGTGAAAAAACGCTCGGCGGCGCTGTTGCAGGCGATCAGCCTCTATTCCGACGGCGGCCAGGATGCGCTGTTCCTGTCGAACTACGCGCGGCTGAACCTGCTCGACCGGCTGAAGCGGGTGCCCGGGGTCGGCGAGGCGGTGATGTTCGGGCCGCGCGACTTCTCGATGCGGGTGGCGCTCGACGTCGACCGGCTGACCAGTTTCGAGATGACGCCGGACGACGTGGTCGCGGCGATCCGGGCGCAGAACGTGCAGGCGGCGATCGGCCGGCTGGGCGCGCAGCCGATGGCGGTCGATCCGGTGCTGCAGCTGACGCTGACGACGCAGGGGCGGCTGTCGGAGCCGGCTGAGTTCGGGAACATCGTGATTCGCGCCGCGGACGACGGCGGGTTCGTGCGGCTGCGCGACGTGGCCGATGTGGAGCTGGGCGCGGCGAACTACGACACCAGCGCGCAGGTCGATGGCCAGCCGAGCGCGATGATCGGGCTGTATCTGGCGCCGGGCGCCAATGCGCTCGCGGCGGCGCAGGGCGTGGTGGCGGTGCTGGAGGACGCGGCGCTGACCTTCCCCGAGGGCGTCGCCTACAAGATGACCTACGACACCAGCGAGTTCGTGGTGGCGAGCATCGACGAGGTGATCCACACGCTGATCGAGGCCTTCGTGCTGGTGGCGGTCGTGGTGTTCGTGTTCCTCGGGAGCCTGCGCGCGACGCTGGTGCCGATCATCGCGGTGCCGGTGGCGCTGGTCGGGACCTTCGCGGCGATGCTGGCGCTGGGGTTCTCGATCAACACCGTCTCGCTGCTGGCGCTGGTGCTCGCCATCGGCATCGTGGTCGACGACGCCATCGTGGTGGTGGAGAACGTCGAGCGGGTGATGGCGGAGAACCCCGGCATGGACGCGGCCGAGGCGGCGCGCCGCGCGATGGGCGAGATCACCGGCGCCATCGTCGCGATCACGCTGGTGCTGTTGTCGGTGTTCATCCCGGTGGCGTTCATCCCCGGCATCTCGGGGCAGCTGTTCCAGCAGTTCGCGGTGGCGGTCTCGGTCGCGATGGTGATCTCGGCGCTCAACGCGCTGACGCTGAGCCCGGCGCTGTGCGCCATCGTGCTCAAGGCGCATCACGGCCCGCCGCGCGGGGTGATGGGCTGGATCTCGCGGCGCATCGACGGCGCGCGCGACGGGTACGCCCGCATCGCGGGGGCGATCGCGCGGCGCGCGGTGCTGGGGCTGGTGCTGCTGGCGGCGGCCTTCGTGGCGACCGGCTGGCTGAGCCAGCGGGTGCCGTCGGGGTTCCTGCCGAGCGAGGACCAGGGGGCGTTCTTCGTCGAGGTGCGGCTGCCCGAGGGCGCCGCGACCAACCGCACCGATCTGGTGATGGCGCAGGTCGAGGGGTTTCTCGCCGGCATTCCCGGCGTCGAGAGCGTGGTGACGATCTCGGGCTACAGCTTTCTCGACGGGCTGGCGAAGTCGAACGCCGGCGCCGCCATCGTGCGGATGGCGCCGTTCGCGGACCGGACCGAACCGGGACGCGACGTCGATTCCGCGATCCGGGCCGCGAACGCGCAGGGCGCAGCGGTGCGCGAGGCGCTGGTCTTCGCCTACAACCTGCCGCCGATCATCGGCCTCGGCACCGGGTCGGGATTCGAGTATCAGCTGGTCGACCGCGAAGGCCGGCCGGCGACCGATCTGGCCGCCGTCGCGGGGGCGCTGGTGGTCGCGGCGAACCAGGACCCGCAGCTGGCCGGGGTGTTCACCACCTATTCGGCGAATTCGCCGCGGGTGTTCCTCGAGATCGACCGCGACCGGCTGCAGAGCCTCGGGGTGTCGGTCTCCGATCTGTTCAGCGCGCTGCAGGGCGTGCTCGGCTCGGTTTATGTCAACGACTTCAATATCTTCGGGCGGGCCTGGCGCGTGACCATGCAGGGCGCCGAGGCCGACCGCTTCGCGATCCCGGACATCGGCCGCATCAACGTGCGCAACGCCGCGGGCGAGATGCTGCCGGTCGCGGCGGTGGCGACGCCGGTCCTCGACGTGGGGCCGGGCTCGATCATCCGGTTCAACAACGCCCGCTCGGTGACGATCCAGGGCGGGCCGGCGCCGGGGGTGGCTTCGGGGACCGCGCTGGCGGCGATGGCGGCGATCTCGGCGGCGACGCTGCCGCCCGGCTACGGTTTCGAGTGGTCGGGCACGGCCTTGCAGGAGCTGGAGGCCGCCGGGCAGACCGCGGCGATCCTCGCGCTGGCGCTGCTGTTCGCCTATCTGTTCCTGGTCGGGCTCTACGAGAGCTGGACGATTCCGGTGCCGGTGCTGCTGTCGGTGGTGATCGGCGTGGCGGGGGCCTTCGCGGCGCTGCTGCTCGCCGGGCTCGCCTTCGACATCTATGCGCAGATCGGGCTGGTGGTGCTGATCGCGCTGGCGGCGAAGAACGCCATCCTGATCGTGGAGTTCGCCAAGGCGCGGCGGGAGGAGGGCATGTCCATCGTCGACGCCGCCACCGAGGGCGCCCGGACCCGGTTCCGCGCGGTGATGATGACGAGCTTCGCGTTCATCGCCGGGCTGATCCCGCTGGTCACCGCCGAGGGCGCCGCGGAGCTGTCGCGCCGGGCCGTCGGCACGGCGGTGGCGGGCGGAATGCTGGCCGCCGCGGTGGTGGGGATCTTCGTGATCCCGGCGCTGTATGTGGTGTTCCAGAGCGCGCGCGAGCGCATCAAGTCGCTGATCGGCCGGTCCCCCGGCGAGACCCCGCCCTCCGCGCCCTGACGACCGCGGCGAAAAAACCCCGACCGGGCAAGCACACGGTCGGGGAAGTTTGGCTTCGAACCGGGGGACCGCGCCGGGGTGCGGGCAGGTCTCCGGTCACGCGGCGCCGGCGAACGACAGGGTCGCGCCCGCGCCGGCGACCCGTCCGGCCGGAGGGAGCGCCGTTCACGACGGCGGTCCCTCCGCCGGGGGTCTTTGCCATGAACGCGGCGGCGGGCGTCCGGTTCCGCCCACCGCAAAAAAAGTGGCCGGATCGGATCGGCGGCCTTCGTCTCTGGCCGACGGCCCCGGGTGAAATGGCGCGAAAACCGCCGGCTTGGGCGGAGGCGAGGCAAGCGGCTGAAAAGGCGAAATTTTCTCTGGCTGGAAACAGGCTGGAAAGTGGCTGGAAACCGGCTTGCCACTTTTTCAGGATTCGGGAAGGCTTCGGTGCGAGTCGGGCTCCCGGGCCGTTGGTCTCATACGGCTCCGGCTGATCGCCTCGGAGCGGGCCCGGATCTGGATGCGGCCGGCGCGCGCGGTGGCCGCATTCGCTTCACCGATTTGTCCGTCGACAAATCGGTGCGCGCCTGCCTGCCCCCGGCAGGCGCGATAGACGCGCCCGCCAGGCAGGCGCGCACCGATTGCAGACCGACGGGGATGCGCGGCGCCTCTCGCCCTCCGGGCTCACGCGCTCCGGGCGACCGGATCGCGCGGGGCAATGCCCCCCTGATGCGATCCGGGGCGTGCGTCTCTCGAAGGGGCGCGATCCGAGGCGATCGAGCGGAGTTCCATCAGATCAGCGGGCGGCGCGACTCCACCTCGGGCTCGAGCTTGGCGATGGCCTCCAGCGCGGGCAGGTCGAGCAGCTTGAGTTCGCCGCCGCCGACCGCGATCAGGCCGCGGGCGCGCAGCTGGCCCAGGGTCTTGTTGGTGTGCACGAGCGAGAGGCCGAAGGCGTCGGCGAGATCCTGCTGGCGGAACGGCATCGGCAGGACGCCCTCGCGGGCGAGTTCGCGCAGCCGCGCCCGGCGGTACAATACCACGAGGCCCCAGGCGACCCGGGCGAGACCGGTGCGCCGGCCGACGCTGGTCAGCAGGTCGCCGAGGAAATGCTCCTCGCGCGCGGCGAGCCAGGTGAGGTCGTAGGCGCGCGACGGGTTGTTCTTGAACAGCTCCCACAGGTCGGCGCGCGCGAAGACGCAGAGCGTCATGTCGGTGAGGCTGTCGACGCTGTGCTGCATCTCGCCGAGCAGCCCGGCCTGCAGGCCGACCAGATCGCCGGGCATCACGAAGTTGACGACCTGCCGGCCGCCGTCGGGCAACAGGGTGTAGCGCACCCCCCAGCCCGACAGCGCGGTGAAGATCTGCGGGCTGGACGACCCCTGGAGCAGGATCGTCGTGCGCGGCCCGACGGTCAGTTCGCCGGCCTTGAAGCGGCGCATGAAGGCGAGTTCGGCCGCGGTGAAGGGCTCGAACGCCGCCCGCTTGCGCAGCGGGCAGTTGAGGCAGTCGGTGGTCACCGGACGAAATCCCCCGTCGCTATGTCGCAGTTTAATGCGCGCCGGGGCGCAAAGGTTCAATCACGGCGGGTCCGCGCGGCGCCGGCGCCGTTGCGCCCGCCGCCTTTCGAACCGAGGATCGCCCGTGAACGCCACTCAGACCGCATTCGATCCCACCGCCGCGCTGGGCGCGGCGCTCGTCACCGAAACCCGAATCGCCGAGGCGCTGGCGCAGCGCAGCCGCGGCGTCGTCGACACCGTCGAGGGCCTGGCCCGGAGCGCGCTGGCCGGCGCGGTCGACATCGCCGACGCCCGCCGCCGGCTCGACGTGGTGATGCGCAGCCTGCGCGAAGGCCTGGCCGCCGGCGAGATGGCCGAAGCCGGCGACCTGGGCCGCCTCGCCGAGACCACCCTCGCCGGGTTCGATCTCGGCGCCGGTCCGCGCATCGCGATCGAGGGGCCGGCGGCGGTGCTGGCGCCGGAGGCGCGCCGGCTGGTGGCGCTGGTGCTGTTCGATCTCGCGAGCCGCTCGCAGCGGTTCGGGGCGCTGGCCGATCCGCAGGGCCGCGTGGCGCTGGACTGGCGCCTGCTGCGCGGCGGCGGGCTGCGGCTGACCTGGCGCGAGTTCGGCGCGCTCGCCGGCGGCGCGCAGCGGATGCGCCGCGGCGCCGGCGGGCCGCTGCTGGAGCTGCTGCGCCAGCGGTTCGGCGGGGCGCTGCGGCTGCGCCCGACGCCGAGCGGCCTCGCGGCCGACCTGACGCTGCCGGCCGGCGAGGTCACGCCGCTGGCCGGGCCGTCGCCGCGCCGGGCGCTGGTGGCGGTCGGCGATCCGACCGCGGCGCTGACCATCGCCGCGCTGCTGCACGCCCGGGGCGTCGGAGAGGTCGCGACGCCGCGCGATGCGCGCGAGGCCGCCGAGGCGCTGCGCGAGGGGAAGGTGGACCTGCTGGTCACCGACGATCCCGATCTCGGCGCCGGCGGCTGCGGCCCGGGGCCGGCGCGGATCCTCGTGCTGGCGGCCGACGAGGCGCCGCCCGCCGCGGGGGCCGGTCCCGTGCTGCGTCTGCCGGCGCGCGGGGCCGATCTGACCGCGGCGATGGCCGCGGCCCTCGAGGCGCGTCGCCCCGGGGCGGGTTGAGGCCGCCGGTCCGGTCCGGCGTCGGGTCAGGCCTGGAGCTGTCGCGCCGCCGCGGCGCCCGGCGCGGCGTCCTCGCCGGGGTCGCGCAGGTCGAGCGCGTAATGCACGCCGTCGGCGTCGATGGAATAGGCGGCCTCGGCGCGCAGCGCGCGCGGCACCACGGTCTGCAGCACCGTCCGCCCGAAGCCCCAGGCGTCGTCCGCCGGCCGCGCGACCGGCCGCGCCGGGGTCTCGATCCATTCGATGCGGTATCCGTCCATGAGCGGAGTCGCCAGCAGGCGCACGGTTCCCGCGCCGTTCCCGAACACGCCGAACGCCGCCGAATTGGCCGCGAGCTCGTGCAGGGCGAGGCCGAGATGCAGCGTGGTGTTGGGCGAGAGCAGCGGATCGAGGCCTTCGATCCGCGGCGTCACGCCGCCGTCGTCGGTGAAGGGCGCGATCTGGGCCTCGGCGAGGCGGCGAAAGCGCACCGCCTGCCAGTTGGCGTAGGTGATCAGATCCTGGCTCTGGGCGATCGAGCCGATGCGGCCGCGGAACTTCTCCTCGAACTCGGCGACGCTGGTGGCCTTGCCGGCGGTCTGGCCGAGGATGCTCTGCAGGATCGCCAGCATGTTGCGCGAACGGTGGCTGACCTCGAACAGCAGGTCGCGCAGCGCCGCCTCGCGGCTCTTGGTCTGGGTGATGTCGGTGACCGTGACGAACAGGCCGCGGGCCGCGCCGTCGCCGCCGCCGAAATCCGGCTCGAAGCTCAGCTCGAACCAGTTCAGGTCGCCGCCGTCGGGACGCAGCGGGGCCTCGATGCGCTGCGCCACGCCGCTCGTCAGCACGTCGCGCTTGGCGCCGCGGACCCGCTCGGCGGTGAAGGGATCGAAGATCGCGGAGACGCCGGAGGCGAGGATCACCTCGGGCGGCGGCCAGCTCGGCGGCAGGTTCTCGACCAGGCGCACGGCGAGATCGGCGTCGTGGTAGACCACGCCGAGGCCGCTGCTCTGCAAGCCCCGGAGGAGAGTTTCGGTCCGCGTCTTGTCGGAACGGTCGGTCGCGGCCATGGCTGCCTTCAGGTCTTGTGATGCGGGCGCGGCGCCCGCGCCCTGTCCCGTGTGCAACGCCCCCGGACCGACGGCGGTTCCCCTGCGCCGGTCAGGCTGCGGCCGCATCGGCGGGTTCGTTGAAGAACAGCGCCTGGCTGATCAGCGCCTTGACCATGTCCTCGTTGAACGGCTTGTTCACGAGGAACGCCGGCTCGGGGCGTTCGCCGGTGAGCAGGTGTTCGGGGAAGGCGGTGATGAAGATCACCGGGATCGTGCTGGTCGACAGGATGTCGTTGACCGCGTCGATGCCCGACGAGCCGTCGGCCAGCTGGATGTCGGCCAGCACCATGCCGGGCGGGTCGGCGCGGTACAGCGCCAGCGCCTCGTCGCGGGTGCGGGCGATGCCGGTCACGCGGTGGCCGAGCGAGACCACCATCTGCTCGATGTCCATCGCGATCAGCGGCTCGTCCTCGATGACCAGCACGGCGGTGGCGACCTGGCGCGAAATCTCCTCGGAGGCGCGGGTCAGCAGGGCGCCGGCCTCGTCGGGCGTCAGGTCGAGGATTTCGCCGATCTCCGCGGTCGAGAATCCTTCGAGCGCCCCGAGCAGGAACGCCTGCCGCGCCAGCGGCGAGACCTGCGCGAGGTTGCCCGAGGCGCGCTGCTCCCAGGCGAAGGGCGAGGCCGACGGCTCGATCGCCACCTGCAGGTCGGAGTATCCGCGGGCGTAGAGCGCAAACACCCCGATCCGGTCGCTCGAGGTCTGCGGAAAGATCGAGACGTCGGCGATCAGCATCTCGAGCATCGCCGCGACATAGGCGTCGCCCGATGTCTGGCTGCCGGTGATCGCCCGCGAATAGCGGCGCAGATGGGCGAGATGGGGCGCGATACGGGTGGACAGCGACATGAAAGGCTCCGGTTCCCTAAGGATGAGTGTCGCAAGAAACGCACGCAAGGGGAAAAAGTTCCGCGTTCGCCGGAACCTTTCGTCGCGTCGCGCGATCCCCGCGGTAGGGTTGACGGGATCATCCGGGAATTGTGAGTGGACAGCGTGACGGACGACGAGATCACTGGCGACGAGATCGAGGACAGGACCCCCCCGGAAGCGCCGCCGCCGCCGCGTCGGGCGCGGGGGCGGCGGCGGGATCCGCTGGGGCCTGACGGCGAGATCGGCTGGCGGCTGCGCGAGCTGTACGCCGAGGTCGAGCGCGAGCCGATCCCGGCGCAGCTGATCGACCTGCTGGAGAAACTGAGCGAAGCCGAAGCGAAGGCCGCGAAGTGAGCGACCAGCCCATGAGCTTCAAGGCGGCGATGCTGGCCGCCCTGCCGGCGCTGCGCGCCTTCGCGATGTCGCTGAGCGGGCGGCATGACGTGGCCGACGACCTGGTGCAGGAGACGGTGATGAAGGCCTGGGCCAAGCAGGACGCCTTCACGCTGGGCACCAACATGAACGCCTGGCTGTTCACCATCCTGCGCAACCTCTACTACAGCCAGATGCGCAAGCGCGGGCGGGAGGTCCAGGACGTGGACGGGGCCTTCACCGGCCGGCTCGGCGTGGCGCCGGCGCATGACGGGCGGATGGATCTGGCCGACTTCCGGCGGGCGCTGGAGGGGCTGCCGGCGGACCAGCGCGAGGCGGTCCTGCTGATCGGGGCGTCGGGGTTCTCGTACGAGGAGGCCGCGGCGATCTGCGGCTGCGCGGTCGGGACGGTCAAGAGCCGGGTCAGCCGGGCGCGGGTCCGGCTGCAGGCGGTGCTCGGGGTGTCGGGCGCGGCGGATTACGGGCCCGATGCGGCGACCACCGCGGCGGTCTCCACGCGGGCCTTTGCGGGCTCGTAGGGGCCATTCAGCGTGAATATTCGGCAAGTCATTGATATTGCTTGAATACTGAATCGTTGAGAAAATGTGACCTCGGGGCGCCGCGCGGGTGGAGGGCTAGAACAAGGAGCGGCCAGTTGGCCGCGAGTCTTTTT
>CAYTMB010000081.1:0-9264 GCA_964438465.1 uncultured Rhodovulum sp.
ATCAAGAGGTAGATCAGCATGCCGACGATCCAGGTGATCTCGCGCGGGGCCTTGTAGCTGCCGTAGTAGAGGCCGCGGAAGATGTGCAGGTAGACCGCGACGAAGAACAGCGAGGCGCCGTTGGCGTGGATGTAGCGGAAGGCCCAGCCGCCGTTCACGTTGCGCACGATATGCTCGACGGAGGCGAAGGCGAGGCCGGTGTTGGGGGTGTAGTGCATCACCAGGATGATGCCGGTGACGATCTGCATCGCGAGGCAGAAGGTCAGCACGATGCCCCAGACCCACATCCAGTTGAGGTTGCGCGGGGTCGGGATGGTGAGGGTGGAGTGCAGCAGGCCGATCACCGGCAGGCGGGACTCGACCCATTTTTCCGCGCCGGTCTTCGGCTCGTAGTGATCGTGCGGGATGCCGCTCATCGCGTCTCTCCTTAGCCGAGCTGAAGCACGCCGTCCGAGAGGAAGCTGGCGAAGGGGATCGCCAGGTTCTCCGGGGCGGGGCCGCGGCGGATGCGGCCGGCGGTGTCGTAGTGCGAGCCGTGGCAGGGGCAGAACCAGCCGCCGTAGTCGCCGGCGTCGGCGAGCGGCACGCAGCCGAGATGGGTGCAGACGCCCCACATCACCAGCCATTCGCCGGTCTCGTCGAGCGAGGCGCGGTTGGCGTCGGTCGCCGGCGCGTCGGGCGGCAGGTTGGCGTTGCGCGCGATCGGGTCGGGCAGGTTCTCGACCGGTTCGGCCAGGGCCTCGGCGATGTTCTCCTCGGTGCGGCGGCGGACGAACACCGGCTTGCCGAGGTAGCTGACGGTGATCTGGCTGCCCGGTTCGACCGGGCTGACGTCGACCTGGATCGAGGACAGCGCCGCGACGTCGGCGCTCGGGTTCATCTGGTTTATCATCGGCCAGACCACCGCGCCCGCGGCGATCGCCCCGGCGGCGCCGGTCGCGACGTACAGGAAGTCGCGTCGCGTCGCCGGTTGATGCTCATCTACATGCGCCAAGCCTGATTCTCCTCGTTCCCGCCCGGTGCGCGCGCCCGCGCCGACCGACCCGTGGCCCTGGGGTCCCTGATTTGATCTAACTTCATCGCGCGGCCCGGTCCAGCGGACTTTGCGCGGCCGCGCGCGGTTCGCGGGCGCCGCGGCGCCCGCGCATCAGCCGGCCGGATCGGCCCCCGCACCGGCGACGAGATGGCTGCCGCGGGCGACGAGCCGCGCCGGGGCCGGGGCCGAGGCCGGGGCGGCGCGGCGCTCGACGCCGGGCAGCGCCGCGAGCAGATGCGCCGCCAGCGCGCAGCCCAGCGCGTCGAGGTCGGTGTCGAAGCTGGTCAGCGCCGGGGTCTGGGCGAAGGGGTCGAGCGCCGTCGTCGCCGAGATCACCGCGCTCGTCGCGCCGACCGGCCGGCCGGCCGCGGCGAGGTCGGCGTAGAGACCGGCGGCGATCGCCTCGTTGCCGGCGAGAAAGGCGGTGGGGGCGCGGGCCGGGTCGGCCAGCATCGCCCGGTCGGCGTCGCCGAGCCGGCCGCCGCGGGCGACGAGCGTGGCGCGCGCGTCCGGAGGAATCCCGAGCCGCGCCGCCTCGGCATCGAAGCTTGCGCGCATCAGCGCGTTGAAGTTGAAGTCATGCTCGCTGGTGACCAGCGCGATGCGGCGGTGGCCCGCGGCGTGGAACAGCCGCGCCGCCTCGGTGGCGGCGCCCTCGAAGTCGAGGTCGACCCAGGCGTGGCCGCCCTCGGCGCCGGCGCTGCGGCCGAAGGCGACGAATTCGACGTCGGCTTCGGCGAGGAACGCGATGCGCGGGTCGGCGGCCTCGGTCTGGGTGACGACGATGCCGTCCGCGATGCGGCGCGACACGATGCGGGCGAGGTTCTCGAGCGCGTCCTCCTCGGGGCCGCGGAACAGCACGACGAGATCGACGCCCGCGGCGAACAGCGTCCGCCGCGCGCCTTCGAGCACGTTGAAGAACACGGAATGGGTGTTGGCGGCGAACACCGTCGTGGGCAGCACCGCCGCGACGATGCCGGTGCAGCCCTTGCGCAGGCTGCGGCCCGACTGGTTCGGCACATAGCCGGTGGCGAGGGCCGCGGACTTCACCCGCGCGCGGGTCGCTTCGCTGACGTCGGGCCGTTCGTTCAACGCCCGCGAGACGGTGCCGATCGACAGGTTGAGTTCGTGCGCCAGCCGGCGGATGCCCATTCATGCCTCGCTTCGTCGGAGCGGCGATGATGGCGCGGTGTGTCACAATCGTCGGGAATGCGCAATTCGCGACCGCGGCAGCAATGGCGCGGCTGCGAACCGGCGGGCCGGCTCCGCGAGTCGGGGCCGCGATTCGCGGCCGATCCGGGCGGCGCGACCGCCGCCCCGGGCCGGAAGCGGGCCCGCGCCGCTGATTCGGCCGCCCACGGCGGTGTCTATGACCTCTGTCACGTTCGCGTAACGCGAGGCGTGGTTTACCTTTCCTCAACGCCTCAGCAAAACCCGAGCGAGCCAGATGCAAGACGCGATCAAGACCCGATTGAAGCTCCACGCCGTTCTCGGCGACGCCGCCGGCGCGGACGCCTTCGCCGCCCTCGACCCCGACAGCGGCGGCGGCCGCGACGCGCTGCGGCGCATCGCCGACAAGATCGGCCGGACGCGCCGGCCGGGCTCGGTCTCGGAGATTCCGGCGGGCGCCACCTATCTCGCGCAGTTCGCGGCGCATGACCTCGACCTGCGCGGCCGCGAGGACATCGGCGGCGCGCCGCAGCTCGATCTGGCGCTGATCTACGGCGACGGGCCGAAACACGACGCCTTCTCCTACCAGACGCCGGGCCGGCCGGGCGAGGCGCGCAGCCTGCTGCGCATCGGCCGCACCCGGCCCGCGGACAATTCGCCCGCCTGGGGCGCCGCGCGCGACCTGCCGCGGATCGCCTGCCCGCATCTGGACGCGCACGGGGTCGAGGCCAAGTCCGAGGTGCTGGTCCCCAACACCTTCTCGGATTCCAACCTGCTGCTCGGCCAGATCCAGACGCTGTGGACCTTGCTGCACAACGCCGTGATGACGCGGCTGAACGAGGCTCGGCCCGAGTCGCGGGACAATTTCGAGACCGCCCGCCGCCTGACCCGCCACGTCTATCGCGAGGCGCTGATCCACGACGTGCTCGGGACCTGGACGTTCAGGCCGCTGCGCCGGCGCTATGTGCGCTCGACGCCCGACCGGCTGACGAACGGGCCGCTGACCGCGATGCCGCGGGCCTACATGACCGGCGTGGCCCGGCTGGGGCACGGTCTCGTGCGCGAGGTCTACGACCTCAACGACCATCGCCGGTTCGAGGGCCTGCGCGGCCTGATCCGGCACAACAGCACCAGCCGTCCGGGCGACATGCCGCTGACCGAGGACTGGCTGATCGACTTTGCGCGCTTCTTCGACATGGACGGTCGGAAGGCGCAACGGGCGCGGGGGCTCGGGCCCCATGTCGCCCGGCCGTTCGCTCTGGGCGGAGGGGTGGGACTCGATATGCCGACCCCGAGCGACGGCCTCGTCCTGCGCGATCTTGTGGCCTGTACCCGCGTCGATCCGTCGACGCAAAGCCGGACGCCGAAAGTCCGCGCGCTGGCGCGCCGGATCGAGGCGGCGGCCCCGGGTTTGCTTGAGGGGTGTTTCGCGCAGGACGAGGGCCGATGGACAGCTGCGGTGGCCGACTGGCTCGCCGACATCGAGGGCGTCGACCCGGCGACGAAGCGGGCGCTGGCGCAGGATCCGCCGCTGACGCTGTTCCTGATGCTGGAGGCCGAGGCGGACGCAGGGGGGGCGACGCTGGGCGCGCTCGGCTCGATCCTGCTGGCCGAGACGCTGGCCGGCGCGCTGCCGGCCCGCGCCCCCGAGCCGGAGCTGGCGCTGGCGCGGGCCGAAGTCTTCCGCTCGGCCGTTCCCGACCGCATGGCCGAGCTGCTGGTCTTCCTGCAGAGCCATTACCAGTTCGCCGACGGCGCCCGGCTGCACCCGGCCGACCATGACCGCGCCCCGGCGAAGTCCCGCAAACCGACCAAATCCCTGGAGGCCACCATGCTCGACAACCAGACTTCCGGCGCCGCCGCCGGCCTCGTCGAGGTCGCGGACCACATCGAACTCGGCCGCCTCGTCGCCGACTGGGCGGCGCATGAGGACGCCCGCCCGGACTGCGTCGAGGAGCTGGTCCGCCAGCTCGACGGCATCGCCAAGGTTCCGTCGACGATCACCGACGTCGAATTCGTCCAGGGCAAGGAGCATGTCCTGGTGATCCGCCTGCCCGAGAAGGGCCTGATGGAGCAACGGATGCGGGAGCTGGAATCGCCGCTGGTCGGCGATCGCTACCAGCTGCCCAAGTTCTACGACGACATCTACCACCGGCATTTCGGCCCGGAGATGGCGCCGCTCGACATCTTCCTCGCCCGGATGGGCGACTACACCATTGCCCAGTGCCGCTGAGGCGGCCGGGCTCCCGCCGCAAACCGATCGCGTCCGGTTTGCTTCCTCCCTGCGACTTGGGCGGCTGGCTTACCCCAGTCGCCGCTTTTTTTCCGCCAGCGCGGCGAACAGGCTGCTGCGCAACTCGTCGCGGACCTCGTCCGAGCGGATCGGGAAACAGCCGAGGAACCAGTCCAGCGCGTCTTCGTCGCTGGGATTCGGCGCGCCGTGCCAGTTCGACTTGGCGAGACGCAGGAACTTGGCCATCGACGCGGCCGCGCCCGCGGGATCGCCGGAGCGGATGCGCCCCGCCGCCTGCCAGGCCGGCAGGTTGATGATGGCGTCCCCCGCGACGTCGGCCGCCGCCGCCGAGGCGGCGTAATCGCCCACGAGATAGAGGCAGGTCGCGATATAGCCCTGCGCCGCCCGCGAATAGCGCATCCCGAACGACGCCGCCTGCTCGGCGAGTTCGCGCGCCCGCGGCGCCTCGCCCGCGAAGGCGAAGCCGAGCGCCGCCGAGATGATGACCCAGGGGTCGTTCTCGTTGAGGTCGAGGGCCAGATCCATATGGCTGAGCGCCGCCGAATGCGCGCCCGACATCGCATGCGCCCAGGATCGCGACAGATGCGCCCGGCTGTCGAGCGGGTCGATCATCACCGCGCGCGAGGTCAGGCTGAGCGCCTCCTCCAGCCGGTCCTCGCTGACCCGGCGCCCGGGATAGATGATCGGCCGCACGTTGTTGATCTGCGCCAGCGCCACCAGCGCCGGCGCGAAGTTCGGCGTCGCCGCGATGATGTCGCGCAGGATGGCGTCGGCCCGGTCCTCCGACTCGGCGCGCCATTCGCCCATCAGCGCCTGCGCCTGCATCCACAGCTCGTAGCGCCGGCCCATCGGGCTGGTCATCTCGCGCGCGTTCTGCAGCCGCGGCGCCGACAGGTGGACGTTGAGCGCCAGCGCGAGGCTGCGCAGCGTCGTGCGCTGCACCCGGACCAGGTCCTGGAGCGTGGCGGTCTGGCGCTCGGACCAGATGCAGCGGCTGGTGGCGTGGTCGTTCAGCGTCGAGGCCACCACCACCGAGCCCTGCAGGTGGTGGATGCTGAGGCGGAGGTCGTAGGCCCGGTAGGTCGGGGGCGATCCGCCGGCGCTGGGGCCGTCGATCACCATCCAGTCGCGGAAGCGCGACAGCGCGCCGATCATCTCGTGGCGGAAGGTCTCGGCGATGTAGCGGAACTCGCGCGGCAGCTCGCCCACCGGCGTCGGCTCGACCAGGATGGCGATCGGGGCGAGCAACTCGCGCTCGGGCGGCAGGGCCGCCGGCGCCGCCGGCTGGGCCTGGCCCTGCTTGATCGCGACATAGAGCGCCTGCGTCCGTTCCGACGGTTCGACGTCGAGTTCCTCGTCGAGCGTCTTCCACAACCGCTCGTAGAGCCGCATCGCCTGGATCGGATCGCCGGCCGACAGATGCGCCTGCATCGCCGCCCGGCAGGCGCCTTCGTGGGTGGGGTCGGCGCGGCTCAGCGCCTCGGCGAGCGCGAGGCGGCGCGGGGCGGTCTCGGCCTCGGCCAGCGCCGCCTCCAGCCGGGCGCCCAGCTGCGCGGTCAGCCGCTCGCGCTGGACCGCCACCCACAGGTTGAAGTCGGGGTCGAGATCCTCGAGGTCGACGAACAGCCGCCCGAGATCGGCCTCGTCGCGCATCAGCAGCGCCGGCGGCTCGCCGCGGCCGGCCGCCTCGATCGCCTCGACGACGTCGAGGCGCACCGGCGCGGTCAGCCGCAGCATGGTGCGGTCGGCGTCGAGGAAGTCGCCGGCCGGGCCGAGGTCGGACTTGAGCCGGTGCAGGGTCTGGCGCAGCGCGGCGCGGGCGTGGTCGCCGCCGGAATCGCTCCACAGCATCGCCGCGACGCGCTCGCGGCTCTCGGAGCGGGTCGGCTGCAGCGCGAGATAGACGATTAGCCCGAGCGCCTTGCGGCTCGACAGCGGCGCCTCGACGCCGTCGAGCGTCAGGCGCATCGTCCCGACGGTCGAGATCGCGACGGAGGCCTCGAGTTCGGCGGTTTTCATCGCATCAGCGCCGTGGTTGCGCCCGGCGCGCCGGGCCTCGCCGCCGGCGCGGGCAGCGCGCGCAGGCCGGCGACGAAGGCCTTGGCCACCGCCAGCCCGCCGGGCGGGCCGTCGAGATCGACGACCGCGACGCCGAGCCCGAGCGCCGCGAGATGCGCGGCCAGCGCGGCCGCGCCCTCCGGCGCCGGCGCGGCCGCGGCCGCGGGCGGCAGCGGGGCGAAGGCGTCGAAGGCGTCGGGGTCGAGCGCCGCGAGGCCGAGCGGGACCGCATCGGCGGGCGTGGCCCGGCCCCCGGCCGCGCGCAGCCGGGCGATCTCCAGCGCGATCTCCATCTGCAGCAGTTCGATCACCGCGCCCGCGACCGCCCGCGCCGGGTCGAGCGCCGCCTTCAGGCCGAAGGCGAGGCCGGCGCCGGTCCCATCGCGCGACAGCGCGCAGACCACCGGCAGGCCGGTGGGCGAGGGCAGCGTCATCAGCGCGGTCGCCCGGCGGGGCGCGGCGGCGCCGGCGCGCAGCGCCGCGAGATCCGCGGCCGCGCGCCCGGCGTCGGCCAGGTCGACGCCGCGGGGCCGGACCTCGCCGCTCCACCACGCCGCGGCGGCGTCGCGCTCGATCAGTTCAAGCAGCGCCGACAGCAGCGCCGCCTCGCGGTCGCGGCCGGCCGCCAGCCCGAGGCTGCGCGGCGGCGCGGCGGGCGCGGCCGGAACCGCCGGGAAGATCGCCGCCATCGGCGCCCCGATCACGCCGCCGCGCCCGAGGTCGCGCGCCGCCAGCGCGGGCCCGTCGCCCCAGAGCGCGCGCAGCGCCGGATCGAGGGCAAGGTCGCAGGGCGCGGGGAGCGGGCCACGCTGGGCCGCGACTTCGCAGGCCTCGCCGGCCAGCCGGCCGGCGGCTTCGGCCAGATCGCGGCCGCCGCCGCCGACCGCCGTCCCGCCGACCGCGCCCGCGAGATAGACGAAGCCGGGCGCTGCGGCGTTCGGCAGGGCGGCGGCCCAGTCGAGCGCGCCGAGCGAGGCCACCACCGCCGCGTCGGCGCGCGGATCCGCCGCGAGCGTGGCGCGCAGCCGGGCGAGGCCATCGGGAAACGCCGGCGCGGCGGCGGCGCGGCGGGTCATGCGATCGGGTCCTGATGCTTCGGCTTCAAGCATTCAGTTCTAGCGCGTATCGAGCGACTTTCCCACCGCAAAGCCCCCCCGGCCGTGCACGCCCCGCCCGCCGCCGGGACGATCCCGGCGCCGGTCAGATCGCCATGCAGACGTATTTCATCTCGAGGTAGTCCTCGATGCCGTGGCGCGAGCCTTCGCGCCCGAGGCCGGACTGCTTGACGCCGCCGAACGGCGCGACCTCGGTCGAGATCAGGCCGGAATTGACGCCGACCATGCCGTATTCGAGCGCCTCGGCCACCCGCCAGACCCGGCTGAGGTCGCGGGCGTAGAAATAGGCGGCGAGGCCGAAGATGGTGTCGTTGGCCTGCTCGATCACGTCCTCCTCGGTCTCGAAGCGGAACAGCGGCGCCACCGGGCCGAAGGTCTCGTCGGTGGCGACCTGCATCGCGCGGGTGACGCCGGTGAGGATGGTCGGCTCGAAGAAGGCGCCGCCCAGCGCGTGCCGCTTGCCGCCGGCGGCGACCTGGGCGCCCTTGGCCACGGCGTCGGCGATATGCGCCTCGACCTTGTCGATCGCCGCGACGTTGATCAGCGGGCCGGCGGCGACGCCGGGCTCGAAGCCGTCGCCGACCTTGAGCGCGGCCACCTTGTCGGCGAGCTTGGCCGCGAAGGCGTCATAGACCCCGGCCTGGACGTAGATGCGGTTGGCGCAGACGCAGGTCTGGCCGTTGTTGCGGTATTTCGAGACCATCGCGCCCTCGACGGCGGCGTCGAGATCGGCGTCGTCGAACACGATGAACGGCGCGTTGCCGCCGAGCTCCATCGAGCATTTCAGCACCTGCCCGGCCGCCTGGGCGAGCAGGATGCGCCCGACCTCGGTCGAGCCGGTGAAGGTCAGCTTGCGCACCCTGGGGTGCTCGCAGAACAGGCGGCCGATCTTCGCGCTCGATTTCGAGGTGATGACGCTGAACAGCCCTTTCGGCACGCCGGCGCGCTCGGCCAGCACCGCCATCGCCAGCGCCGACAGCGGCGTCTCGCCGGCGGGTTTCGCCACGAAGCCGCAGCCGGCGGCGAGCGCGGGCGCCACCTTGCGCGCGATCATCGCGTTGGGAAAGTTCCAGGGCGTGATCGAGGCGGCCACGCCGATCGGCTGCTTGATCACCAGCAGGCGCTTGTCGGCCTGGTGGCCGGGGATGGTCTCGCCGTAGACGCGCTTGGCCTCCTCGGCGAACCATTCGACGAAGCTCGCGCCGTAGAGGATCTCGCCCTTCGCCTCGGCCAGCGGCTTGCCCATCTCGGCGGTCAGGATCGCCGCGAGGTCGTCGGCGCTGGCGACGATCAGCTCGAACCAGGCGCGCAGCACCGCGCCGCGCTCCTTGCCGGTGCGTTTCGCCCAGGCCTTCTGCGCGGCATGGGCCGCGTCGATCGCCCGCGCCGCCTCGGCCTCGGACATGTCGGGCACGGTCCCGAGCACGTCGCCGCGGGCGGGATTGCTGACCGGGAAGGACCCGCCGCCGTCGGCCCCGACCCATTCGCCGGCGACATAGGCCCGGTCGCGCAGCAGGTCCGGGTCCTTGAGCATGGGCTTGAGATCGGTGTGGTCGAGCATGACGACGTCTCCTCCGGTGCCGGCCGCAAACTGGACCAAACCCGTCCGCGTTGCAAGCCGGGCGCCCCCG
>CAYTMB010000082.1:0-9223 GCA_964438465.1 uncultured Rhodovulum sp.
AACCTGCAACCAAAGCGTTATGAGCGCTCTGCTCTGACCGTTGAGCTACAGGCCCGCGCGAACCGTGCTACTCCCTGCCCGCCGCGAGGGTCAAGCGCGTGTTCCCATCGCGCCGGAGTTGCGCTAGAGCACCGCAACCGCCGCCGCTCCGGAGACCAGCGCCGATGACGTCACCGCCCAAGGGCCTGAGCTATGCCGACGCCGGCGTCGACATCGCCGCCGGAAACGCGCTGGTCGAGCGAATCAAGCCGGCCGCCGCGCGCAGCAGCCGGCCCGGAACCATGGCCGGCCTCGGCGGCTTCGGGGCGCTGTTCGACCTCAAGGCGGCAGGCTACGCCGATCCGATCCTGGTCGCGGCGACCGACGGGGTCGGGACCAAGCTCAAGCTCGCGATCGAGACCGGGATGGTCGGGACGGTCGGCGTCGATCTGGTCGCGATGTGCGTCAACGACCTGATCTGCCAGGGCGCCGAGCCGCTGTTCTTTCTCGACTATTTCGCGACCGGCCGGCTCGAGGTCGAGGCCGCCGCGGCGATCGTCGAGGGGATCGCCGCGGGCTGCGTCGCGGCCGGGGCGGCGCTGATCGGCGGCGAGACCGCCGAGATGCCCGGCCTCTACGCCGCGGGCGACTTCGACCTCGCGGGTTTCGCCGTCGGCGCGATGGAGCGCGGCGCGGCGCTGCCCGCCGGCGTCGCGGCGGGCGACGTGCTGCTCGGCGTCGCCTCCTCGGGCGTGCATTCCAACGGCTTCAGCCTAGTGCGCCGGATCGCCGCGCAGGCGGGGCTGGGCTGGGACGCCCCCTGCCCGTTCGGCCCCGGCGCGCTCGGCGCGGCGCTGCTGGCGCCGACGCGGATCTATGTGCGCCCGGCGCTGGCGGCGCTGCGGGCGGGCGGGGTCCGGGCCTTCGCGCATGTCACCGGCGGCGGGCTGACCGAGAACCTGCCGCGGGTCCTGCCCGAAGGCTGCGGCGCGCGCATCGACCTCGACGCCTGGGCGCCGCCTCCGGTTTTCGCCTGGCTGCGCGCGGCCGGCGGCGTGGCGGAGGCCGAGATGCTGCGCACGTTCAACTGCGGGATCGGGCTGGTCGCGGTCGCGGCCCCGGAGCGCGCCGACGCCGTCGCCGCGCTGCTCGGCGCGGAGGGCGACGCCGTCCATCGCATCGGGCGGGTGACGACGGGCGCGGGCGTGGACTACGCCGGCCGGCTGTGAGCCGCCGCAGGGTCGCGATCCTGATCTCGGGCGGCGGCTCGAACATGCGCGCGCTCGCGCGCGACATGGCGGCGCCGGACCATCCCGCGCGGGTCTGCGCGGTGATCTCGAACCGGCCGGGCGCCGCGGGGCTGGAGCGGGCGACCGAGCTGGGGCTGCCGGCGGCCTGCGTCGACCATCGCGCCTATCCCGACCGTCCGGCCTTCGAGGCGGCGCTGCAGGCGCGGCTCGAGGCGGCGGGCGCCGAGCTGATCTGCCTCGCGGGCTTCATGCGGGTGCTGACGCCCGGGTTCGTCGCGCGCTGGCGCGGGCGGATGCTCAACGTGCACCCGTCGCTGCTGCCGCTGTTCCCGGGGCTCGACACCCATGCGCGGGCGCTGGCGGCGGGGGTGGCGATCCACGGCGCCACCGTGCACGAGGTCACGCCGGATCTCGACGCCGGGCCGATCCTCGGCCAGGCGGCGCTGGCGGTGGCGCCGGGCGACACGCCGGCGACGCTGGCGGCGCGGCTGCTGCCGCTGGAGCACCGGCTGTATCCGGCGGTGCTGCGGCGGTTCGCGGCGGGCGACCGCCGGCAGGTGGCGCTGTTTCCGTGAGCCGGCCGGTCTCCAGCCTGCGCAACCTCGGGCCGGCGACGGACGCGGCGTTCCGGCGGGTGGGGATCGGGTCGGCGGAGGAACTGATCGCGCTCGGGGCGGACGCGGCCTATGCGCGGCTGCTCGCGAACGGCGCGCGGCCGCATTTCGCGATGTTCTGGGCGCTGGTCTTCGCGATCCAGGACCGGCGCTGGACCGAGCTCGGCGCGGCGGAGAAGGCCGTGCTGCGGGCGCGGTTCGAGGCGGTCAAGGCCGCGGCGGCGCCGGCGGCGGGGAGCCGCTCGGCGCTGGAGGCGGAGCTGGACCGCCTCGGGGTGGGTCAGCCGACCAGTTCGAGGCCGGAGAAGAAATAGGCGATCTCGGTGGCGGCGGTGTCGGCGCCGTCCGAGCCGTGGGCCGAGTTCTCGCCGACCGAGAGGGCGAATTCCTTGCGGATGGTGCCCGGCGCGGCGTCGGCGGGGTTGGTCGCGCCCATCACCTCGCGGTTCTTGGCGATGGCGTCCTCGCCCTCGAGGACCTGGGCGACGATGGGCGCGGAGGCCATGAACTCGGTCAGCTCGGCGAAGAAGGGGCGGTCCTTGTGGACGGCGTAGAAGGCCTGGGCCTGGGGAACGGTGAGATGGATCCGCTTCTGGGCGATGATCCGCAGGCCGGCGGCCTCGAGCTTGGCGTTGATCGCGCCGGTCAGGTTGCGCCGGGTGGCGTCGGGCTTGATGATCGAGAACGTACGCTGGATGGCCATGCCACTACCCCTCAGAAGATGCGGGCGGGTCGATGCCCGTCCCTTGCGAGCGAGGCCGTTAGCACGGGCGCCCGGGGGCTGGGAAGGCCCCGCGGCCCCGGGCGGGCGGTTATTCAGCGTGAATATTCGGCAAGCGATTGAAAACGCTCGAACACTGATAGATGAAGAGAACATTGACGGCCGGCGGGACGCCGTTCCGCGCGTTAACCGTAATGGCGAACGGCGCGGCGCGAACGGGAACCCCGGCCCTGCGAGCAGTTTTTTCGCCGCACAAGGCTCGGGCCGGCGCCCGAGTCGCATGGGAGTGCGACAATGACCATTCGGACATCGCTCGCCGGCGTCGGGGCGCTGGCCCTTGCCGCGGCGGCGGCCGCGCAGGCGCAGACCACGACGATCTCGGACATCCAGGTGGAGGCCGACCTCACCGCCGTCACGAGTTCGACTGCGGCGGCCTACTGGGGCACGCTCGACGCCGACCTGTCGGCGGCGCTGGCGGCGGAGCTGGTGGACGTCATCGCGCCGGACGGGATGCTGCTGATCGTCGACCTCGACGAGATTTCGCTCGCAAGCCTTCTCGAAGCGCAGGCCGGCGCGGATGACGCGCGGCTGACCGCAGACATCGGCCTCTACGACCTGCGGACCGAAGATGTGGAGCGCCAGTTCACGATCAGCGCCAGCATGAACGAGGTTGCGCCCTATCTGCCCGCAGGGGTGGACGTCGTGACGGTCTCGCCGACGAGCGCGGAGTTCTACGGCGCGGTGGTGAAGGCGTTCGCGCGCGGCGTGTCCGACACGATCCGGCAGCCGCCGCCGACCTGACGGCGCGGCGCAACCTGTTGACGGAGGCCCGTCCGCGACAGGACGGGTCGTCGCGGAGGCGTGTTCGCGTCGGCGAGTTGACTTCGATGGCGCGGCGGACGCGGATTGACGGGTTCGGGCAGGAGGCCGGCGCTCTGCGCGACGAGCCGCGACCTCGCGGTCGCGAAACAGTCCCTTGTCCTGCCGTCGACCGCTAACGCGCGTCGAGCCTCGCGGGTCGCAGCGCGTCGAGGTAGCGCTCGGCCTCGGCGAACACGGCCGGGTCGCCCATCGCGGTCGGGGCCATGTCGGGCAGGCGGTGGGCGATGCCCTTGTGGCAGTCGATGCAGGTGCGCTCGCCGGTGAACAGGAAGCGCTCATGCGCGTCGACCGCCCGCTGGCTCTGGCGGGTGATGTCCATCGATTCGGCGGAATGGCAGTTGCGGCATTCGAGCGAATCGTTGGCCGCCAGCCGCTCCCATTCGCGCGACGCCAGTTCGTGCCGCTTCGCGAGGAACTTCTCGCGGGTGCTGATGGTGCCGAAGATCTTGCCCCAGACCTCCTTGGACGCCTGCATCTTGCGCGCGATCTTGTCGGTCCAGTCGTGCGGCACATGGCAGTCGGGACAGGTCGCGCGCACGCCGGAGCGGTTGGTGTAGTGGATCGTCGGCTTCAGCTCCTGGAAGACGTTGTCGCGCATCTCGTGGCAGCCGGTGCAGAAGGTCTCGGTGTTGGTCAGCTCCAGCGCGGTGTTGAAGCCGCCCCAGAACACGATCCCCATCAGGAAGCCGCCGATCGTCAGGAAACCGAGGCTGTAGTGCAGGCTCGGCCGCCGGATGATCCCCCAGATGCGCCGGACGAAGCGCCACATCACGGCGCCCCGCGCCCGGTCAGCAGGGTGTCCACGTCCTTGAAGTCGTTGCCGACGATCGGCTGGATGTCGGTCTGGACCACATGGCACTGGGTGCAGAAGAACCGCCGCGGCGTGACGGCGGCGAGCACCTGACCGTCGCGATTCTGGAAATGGGTGACCGAGACCATCGGCGCCTGGCTGGTCGCGACCGCGGTGCGGCTGTGGCAGGTCAGGCATCTGTTGACGTTGAGGTCGATCTGGTAGTTGTCGATCTGGTGCGGGATCAGCGGCGGCTGCTCGGGCCAGTTGCGCACCTGGCGGATGTCGCTGTTGACCACCGCGGGCATCGGCCACGGGTCGGCGCTCTCGTCGAGCGGCACGCCCTGGCGCATGGTGGCGATGGTTCCCTGGGCGAGCGCCGCGCCGGCGGCGATCAGCAGGACGAGCGCGAGGAGGGGGAGCTTCTTCATGGCCGGCCTCACGCGGCTTCGATGCGGACGGCGCATTTCTTGAAGTCCGTCTGCTTGGAGATCGGGCAGGTGGCGTCGAGCGTCACCTTGTTGATGAGCCGGCGCGCGTCGAACCACGGCACGAAGACGAGGCCCGGCGGCGGCGCGTTGCGGCCGCGGGTCTCGACCCGGGTCATCATCTCGCCGCGGCGCGACACCACCCTGATCGCCGAGCCGCGGCGCAGGTTCAGCGCCTCGGCGTCGTCGGGGTGCATGTAGCAGACCGCGTCGGGGACGGCGCGGAACAGCTCGGGCACGCGCTGGGTCATCGAGCCGGAATGCCAGTGCTCGAGCACCCGGCCGGTGGAGAGCCAGAACGGGTATTCCGCGTCCGGGCTTTCCGCGGCCGCCTCGTAGGGCAGCGCGAAGATCACCGCCCGGCCGTCCTTGTGGCCGTAGAAGCTGAAGGCCTTGTCGCCCTTGGCGTAGGGGTCGTGGTCGCGGTTGAAGCGCCAGCGGGTCTCCTGGCCCTCGACCACCGGCCAGCGCAGGCCGCGCACCTCGTGGTAGCGGTCGAACGGCGCGAGGTCGTGGCCGTGGCCGCGGCCGAAGCTGGCGTATTCCTCGAACAGCCCCTTCTGGATGTAGAAGCCGAAGGCGTCGGCCTCGGCGTTGGTGTATTCGAGATCGACCTCGGCCCGCTGGTAGGCGTCGACCTGGCCGTTGGCGAAGAGCACGTCGAACAGGGTCTTGCCGGCGAGCTCGGGGGTGATCAGCTCGGGCGGCCAGACCTCCTCGACGGTGAAGCGCCGGGAGAATTCGACGAGCTGCCAGAGATCGGAGCGGGCCTCGCCCGGCGCGTCGACCTGCTGGCGCCAGAACTGGGTGCGGCGTTCGGCGTTGCCGTAGGCGCCTTCCTTCTCCACCCACATCGCCGCGGGCAGGATCAGGTCGGCCGCGTCGCAGGTCGCGGTGGGATAGACGTCGGAGACGACGATGAAGTTCTCCGGGTTGCGATAGCCGGGCAGCCCCTCCTCCATCAGGTTGGGGGCGGCCTGGATGTTGTTGTTCACCTGCACCCAGTAGACGTTGATCTTGCCGTCCTTGAGGTCGCGGTTCTGCTGGACGGCGTGGGAGCCGATCCAGTCGGGGACGGTGCCGGGCGGCAGCTTCCAGAGCTCTTCGGCGTGGGCGCGGTGCTCGGGATTGGTGACCTGAAGGTCGGCGGGGAGCCGGTGCGCGAAGGTGCCGACCTCGCGCGCGGTGCCGCAGGCCGAGGGCTGGCCGGTCAGCGAGAACGGCGAGTTGCCGGGCGCGGCGATCTTTCCGGTCAGCAGATGCAGGTTGTAGACGAGGTTGTTCGCCCAGGTGCCGCGGGTGTGCTGGTTGAAGCCCATGGTCCAGAGCGACATCACCTTGACGTCCGGGTCGGCGTAGATCTCGGCCAGCGCCTGCAGCCGCGAGGCCTCGACGCCGGTCATCTCGGCGGTCTTCTCCAGCGTGTAGGGCGCGACGAAGGCGGCGTATTCCTCGAAGGTCATCGGCTGGGCGTCGTTGGCGTCCTTGGCGTGCGCCGCCGCCTGCTCCAGCGGATGTTCGGGGCGCAGGCCGTAGCCGATGTCGTCGTTGCCGCGCTTGAAGTTGGTGAAATCGGCGACGAAGGCCTCGTTCACCTTGCCCGAAGTGATGATGTGGTTGGCGATGTAGTTGAGGATGTAGAGGTCGGATTGCGGCGTGAAGACGATCGGGATGTCGGCGAGGTCGAAGCTGCGGTTCTGGAAGGTCGAGAGCACCGCGACCTTGACATGCGGGAAGCTGAAGCGGCGGTCGGCGATGCGGGTCCAGAGGATCGGGTGCATCTCGGCCATGTTCGAGCCCCAGAGCACGAAGGCGTCGGCGGCCTCGAAGTCGTCGTAGCAGCCCATCGGCTCGTCGATGCCGAAGGTGCGCATGAAGCCGGTGACGGCGGAGGCCATGCAGTGCCGGGCGTTCGGGTCGAGGTTGTTGGAGCGGAAGCCCGCCTTCATCAGCTTGGAGGCGGCGTAGCCCTCGAAGATCGTCCACTGGCCGGAGCCGAACATGCCGACGGCCTGCGGCCCCTTGGCCGCGAGCGTCGCCTTCCACTTCTCGGCCATGATGTCGAAGGCCGCGTCCCACGAGACCGGGGTGAACGTGCCGTCCTTGTGGTACTCGCCGTCGCGCATCCTGAGCAGCGGCTGGGTGAGGCGGTCCTGCCCGTACATGATCTTGGAGAGGAAGTAGCCCTTCACGCAGTTCAGCCCGCGGTTGACCTCGGCCTCGGCATCGCCGTGCGTCGCCACCACCCGGCCGTTCTTGGTCGCCACCATCACCGAGCAGCCGGTGCCGCAGAAGCGGCAGGGCGCCTTGGCCCAGCGCAGCCCGGTCAGCGCCGCGTCGGTGGTCAGGTTCTGCGCCAGCGCCGGCGCCGGCAGGCCGGCCGCCGCCGCCGCGGCGGCCACCGCCTGCGCCTTGATGAGGTCGCGCCGCGTAATCCCGGTCATGGGCAGGCTCCTTGCAGGGCTTCAGGCTTCGGTCTGGTGGTAGACGAGCGCGACGCTGACCACGCCGGCGATGTTCTGCATGACGTTCATCGCGGCGACGATCTCGTCCTCGTTCAGGGTTTCGAGGGTGACGACGATCTTGCCCGAGGGATCGCTCAGCGCGACTTCGGCGACGCTCAGCGCGGCGATGCGGCGGACGACCGCGGCGAGGCGGTCCGGACGGACGCGGACGACGAGGCTGGAGATATGGAGGGCGGGTTCCTCGTCGATCCCGAGGAAGCTGCGGCGGGTGATGCTGGGGCTGGCGTCTGCTGGCATGGCGCGTTCACCCCGTCGGCGGGCCGGTGACGATCTGGTACATCCAGACGAGGAAGCCGTAGCCGCCGACGACCGCGACGCTGAGCACCGGCGCGAGCACCACCGCGAGCAGCAGGAACACGCGCCGTTCCTCGGCCTTGGTCGCGGGGGCGCTGTCGACGTGCATCGGCTTCCTCCGGACTCATCGCGAAGATGAGTCGATTGCCTATTCGTAGGGCAGATCGCGCCGCCGATCCACCATTCAGTTGCAGGAATTCATGCAGGCTTCGCGCGGGCGACATGTCGGGCGCGAGTTGACATGCGCGCCCGGGCGGGCCACATGCCCGGCCATGCTGTCCCTGAAGAACATCACCTTTTCGATGGAGGGCAAAAAGCTCTTCGACGACGCCACCACGCTGATCCCGGGGGGGCACAAGGTCGGATTCGTCGGGCGCAACGGCGCGGGCAAGACCACGCTGTTCCGGCTGATAAGGGGCGAGCTGAGCCTCGACGGCGGCGAGATCGAGGTGCCGCGGCGGGCGCGGATCGGCGGGGTGGCGCAGGAGGCGCCGGCGACGCGGGATAGCCTCGTCGACACCGTGCTGATGGCGGACGAGGAGCGGTCGGCGCTGCTGGCCGAGGCCGAGACGGCGCAGGATGCGATGCGGATCGCGGATATCCAGCACCGGCTGCTCGACATCGACGCGCATTCGGCGGAGGCGCGGGCGGCGGCGATCCTGCACGGGCTGGGGTTCGATGCGGCGGCGCAGGCGCGGGCCTGCGCGGATTTTTCCGGCGGCTGGCGGATGCGGGTGGCGCTGGCGGGGGTGCTGTTCGCGCGGCCCGACGTGCTGCTGCTCGACGAGCCGACCAACTATCTCGACCTCGAGGGCGCGATCTGGCTGGAGACGTTTCTGGCGAAGTATCCGCATACGGTGCTGGTGATCAGCCACGACCGGGACCTGCTGAACCGCTCGGTGGGGGCGATCCTGCATCTCGACCGGCAGAAGCTGACGCTCTACCAGGGCGGCTACGACGTCTTCGACAACACAAGGCGGGCGCGGCTGGAGCAGCTGGTCTCCGAGAAGAAGAAGCAGGACGCGGCGCGGGCGCATATGCAGTCCTTCGTCGACCGCTTCAAGGCCAAGGCCTCGAAGGCGCGCCAGGCGCAGAGCCGGATCAAGGCGCTGGAGCGGATGAAGCCGGTGGCCGCCATCGTCGAGAGCGGCGTGACCGGGTTCAACTTCCCCTCGCCGGAGGAGCTGTCGCCGCCGATCATCCGGCTGGAGGATGTGAGCGTCGGCTACAACGGCCGGGCGGTGCTGAAGGGGCTCGACCTGCGGATCGACCAGGACGACCGGATCGCCCTCTTGGGCCAGAACGGCCAGGGCAAGTCGACGCTGTCGAAGCTGCTCGCCGACCGGCTGAAGCCGATGGGCGGGCGGAAGATCGCCTCGTCGAAGCTGCGGGTCGGGTATTTCGCCCAGCATCAGGTCGACGAGCTCTATCCCGACGAGACCCCGATCCAGCATGTCCAGCGGCTGCGGCCCGACGAGGCGCCGGGGCGGATCCGTGGGCGGCTGGCGGCGGGCGGCATCGGCGCGGACATCGCGGGCAACGAGGTGGCGCGGCTGTCGGGCGGGCAGAAGGCGCGGCTGTCGATGCTGATCGCCACCATCGACGCGCCGCACATGATCATCCTCGACGAGCCGACCAACCACCTCGACATCGAGAGCCGCGAGGCGCTGGTCGAGGCGC
>CAYTMB010000083.1:0-9194 GCA_964438465.1 uncultured Rhodovulum sp.
GTGTAGACGAAGCCCCAGACCTTGCCGAGCGGGACCGCCTGGTAGACGATGTTCACGACGACGCCGAAGTTGTTGCCCGTGCCGCCGCGCACCGCCCAGAACAGGTCGGGGTTGACCTCGGCCGAGGCCTGGACGGTGCGGCCGTCGCCCAGGATCATCGTGACTTCGGCGACGGTGTCGCACTGCATCCCGAACTGGCGCGAGGTGTAGCCGTAGCCGCCGCCCTGGACGTAGCCGCCGCAGCGCACGTCGTCGCAGTTGCCGGTGGGGATGTGCAGCCGCTGATGCTTCATGAAGCGGTTGAGCTTGCCGAAGGTGACGCCCGGGCCGACGCTGACCCGGTCGCCGTCGAGCCGGGCGATGTCGTCGAGGCCGGTCAGGTCGATCACGGTCTCGCAGTTGCTGGAGAAGCCGGCCGTGCTGTGCCCGCCCGAGCGCGCGACGAAGGGCCAGTCGTGGTCGTAGGTCGCCTTCAGCGCCAGCCAGACATCCTGCGCGTCCTTGCAGCGAAACACGATCAGCGGCGCGCCCTGGTCGAAGGGCGACAGGCCGTGTCCCATGCGGAACCGGGGGTAGAGGTCCATGCCGGGCAGGATCAGATGGCCCAGCATCCGGGCGTCGAGCGCCTCCAGCGCCTCGGTGGTCACGCCGAGCTGGGCGAAGACGAGCTCGGGGACCCTGGCGAGTTCGTCCCTCAGCCGCTGCGCCTTGGCGCGCCGGTGCAGGCGGGGGTTGTAGCTCATGCGCGCGGCTCCTGGGATTGCGCCGGGGCGAGATAGGGGATCTGCAGCGCGCCCTCGACATGGCCGCAGAGCGCGTCGAAGTCCCAGCCGCCGATCCAGAAGTCGATCCGCCACATCGCCTCGGGGCGCAGATCGAGCGCGCCGTCGAGCGGGGAGGCGTCGCCTGTGACGGTTCCGGCGAGGCCCGACAGGAAATAGCCGAAGCGTTCGATCACCGGATAGACCGCGGTGCGCCGGTCGGGGGCGCCGCTTTCCACCGCGGCGATGCCGCGGTCGAGCTCGCTGATGCGGCCCTCGAGGATGGCGATGGCGGGATCGTCGCCGGAGGCTGTCGGACGCAGCCGGTCGAGGTCGGCCTGGAGCGCCGCGCGGCGGGCCTTCACGATCAGGTAACCGTCATAGACCCCGGTGGCGCGGCCGACGGTCTGGGGTTCGTAGGCGAGGCCGTTGGCGCCCTTGGCCTCGATCGCGGCCTGCGGCAATCGCCAGACCGGGGCGGCGGGATTGGTCGGATCGAGCACGTCGCGCCGCTCGATCACCAGATCGCGCCGCGCGGTGGCGATCTCGATGTGGAACGGCACGATCGGCTCGAAGCCGGGCGGGGTCAGGGCCCAGTTGCGGTTCTCGAGCACCGGCGCGTCGAGCAGATCGACGCGGGCGCCGCGCAGCGCGTCGATGGGATGCGCGCCACCAACCTGCTGGATGGTGGCGCGATCGACCCGGACCCCGATCGGCGGGCAGTGCGAGCGCACCGGAAAGTCGGGATGCTGCTGGAAGTAGATGACGCGGTTCAGGTCGGGCTCGTCGCCGAAGGCGAAGGTGTAGCCGCTGCGGCCGCGGCGTTCGTCGTAGGGATCGGGATCGGTGGGCTGGCGGATCATGCATCGGCCGGAGAATTCGAGGACGAGCGTTCTAGACACCATCGGGCTTCCTTCGGTAGTCGGCCGCAAGATTGATCCGCGACCGGCAGATCTGCTCATAGGTGAACTGCAGCCGATCCTGCATCGCCTGACGGACGGCGGCGTCGACGCCGCGGACCTCGCCCACACGCGCGACGAGGTCCCTCGCCTGCGCCTCCATCTGATCGTGGCGCAGCTCCAGCATCCGGAACGCCGCCATCTTGTGCGGCGGCGCCTCGACCGCGCCGCGCGCGCCGAAGCTGGCGCCGGCCCGCGACCGGTCGCCGAGCCCGCTCGGGAGTTCGGTGAGCAGCTCGCCCAGCGGCCGGATGATCGTGGTCATCATCGGAAAGAACGCGACCTGCTGGAGCGCGCGCATCTCGGTGCGGTCGTCGGGCGGAAAGGCGAAGAAGCGCGACAGCGCCAGCAGCATCGTCTCGTAGCAGTCCTCGAACAGCGCCATCGCGTCGCGCGCGAACGGATCGGTCACGCGGGTCGCGCCGGGCGCCGCCTCCAGCGCCGGGTTCTCCACCACCGCCCGGGCCGGCTCGAACGCCGGATCGGCGTCGCGCAGGCTGGTCAGGTCGATCAGGATGTCCATCACCCGGGAGAAATGACTGCCGGCGCCGCCGGCGTCGCCGGCCCCCTCGCCTTCGGTGGTGATCTGCTCGATGACCGCCAGTGCGGTCGCGCGGTTCGTGACCGGCGTCAGCTGCACCTGATAGGCCGGCGCGTTGCCGAGGTTCAGCCCGCGGATCGCGCCGGGAAAGATGTCGTGGGTGTTGAACTGCGCGCCGGGCGGGCCGATGAACAGCAGGTCCTCGGGCAGCCGCGACACCAGATCGCGGATGTCGGAATACAGCTTGGCGATGGCGTCGACCTTGTCGGGGTCGAAACCCGGCGCGCGCGCCTTGAGGAAGCGGTAATAGGCCGAGTCCGGCGGCAGCCGGTCGGGCATCTCCATCGCGGCGAAACCGGCCAGCGTCGCTTCGGAGAAGCGCTCCAGCGCGTGGTGGAGGCGGATATCCTCGACCGTCTCGTCGAAGGGAAACGGCTCGGCGTCGAAGGTCGGCGCCTCGCCGATGGCCGTGCGCAGGTTGAACGCGAGCCCCAGATGCTCCATTTCCTGCCGCGCGATCAGCAGCAGGTCGCCTTCCCACCGCCGCATCCGTTCGAGCTGGCGGTAGGTCGCGCCGCCTTCGGCATGGGTGCGCTTCATCGAGAAGGCGGTGAACAGATACTGGCAGGTCAGCGCGTGTTCGACCCGGCAGGCGACGCCAAGCAGCCGCGCCAGACGATTGCGCCCGGCGAGGTCCGGCTCGGCGGCCATCAGGCGCGGGCCGTCTGTCGGTCGATGGCCGCGCGCGCCGTCTGCAGCGCCGGATAGGCCCCGGCGTCGAAGCGGCGCAGGATCTCGCGCAGCAGGGTCTCGGCCTCGGCGCGGGCCTCCTCCTGCGGCAGCGCGAGGCGGGCGCGTTCGGCCTTCAGCGCCCAGAGCCATTCGCCGGCGGCCTGCGCCGCCCTCGACACTGCGCGCAGCCGCGCCTCGGTCTCGTGCGGATCAGCGACGCCCGCCGCCAGCGCCAGTTCGGCGGCGGTGATCTCGGCGAGCGGCCGGCTCCAGTCCTCGCCGGTGCGGTCCATCACGCCGAGGCCGGCGTCGAGCGCGCGAAGCGCCTCGTCGCAGCGCCGCGCGCGGCCGAGGCCCTGCGCCAGCAGCACATGATAGAACGGGCGCATCAGCTCCGCGCCGGTCCGCTCCCACAGGGCCATGCCGTCGCGCATAAGCTCGACGCCATCCCCCGGCTCGCCCGTCTGCGACTGCGCCCAGCCCAGCCAGACATTGCCCTGCGCGAGCCAGGGCAGGAATCCGCGCCGCTCGGCCTCGGGCACGATCTCGGCGGCCAGCGCCGCGGTCCGCGCGGCGTCCTCGTAGAGGATCCGGTTGATCGCATGGTTGGACCGCGCCCAGACTTGGCTGAATGCGTGGCCGCCGGCGTCCGCGACCTCCTGCGAGCGCAGGTTGTAGGTGAACGCCTCCGCAGGCCGGCCGAGCGCGGCGCAGGCGTTCGACGCATGGGCGAGCGCCACGGTCGCCGGGCATTTGCCGTAGAGCTCGACGTTGCCGCGGTGGCGCTCGAAGTCGTAGAGCGCGATGCTGCGCTCGAGATGCCTCAGCGCCTCCGACGCCCGCCCGGTGTAGTAGTTGACGACGCCGGCGTTGAGTTCGAATTCGAGGATCGTGCCGGGATCGCAGGTCCTGCGCGCGAGCTCGAGCTGCTGGACCGCCGTGGTCCGCGCCATCCGGTGCAGACCGCTGACCAGGAAATAGGTGAACACCCCCGACAGCGCCGGAAAGACCAGCGGCGAATCCGCCACCAGCTCGCAGAGTTTCTGCGCCCGGGTGTAGGCGGCGCCGACGCCGGCCGCCGCCCAGCCCTGGGTCAGGGTGAGCGGCACGGCGATCTGGATCTGCAGTTCGAGCTCCAGCGGCAGCGCCGCCGATTCGGGCAGCTGCGCGAGTCGATCGATCGCCTGACGATAGTAGGACAGCGCCTCGACGAAGGCGGACGCGCCCATGCGTCGGCCGGCCGCGGCCTGGAGATATCCGATCTCCTTCTCGTAACGCTGCGCGAGGCCGAAATGCCGCGCCAGGCTCTCGGGTTCGGTCAGCGCCCATTCGGGTTCGAACGCGACCGCGATCCGCTCGTGCAGCCGGCTGCGCGTCGATTGCAGCAGCGAGAGATAGGCCGCGTCCTGGATCAGCGCATGGCGAAACTCGTAGACCCCGTCGAGATCCTCGACCGGATGGATGATCCCCGCCTGCGCCAGTCCGGCCATCGCCTCGGCCAGCGCCGGCGCGCCGACCTGCGAGATCCGCGCGACCTGAGCCCGGGTGAAGCGCCGCCCGAGGCAGGCGGCGTCCTGCGCGACGCGCTTCGCCTCGCCGAGCCGGTCGAGCCGCGCGAGCAGCAGGTCGTGCAGCGTCGAGGGGATCTCCTCGGCGCGCTCCCTGTCCGCCCGCGCGTCGCCGCCCTCCTCGATCCGGTCCAGCAGCATCCGGGTCCATTCCTCGATGAACAGCGGCACGCCGTCCGTCTTGTGCAGGATATCGTTCAGCGCCGCCGGCGGCAGCCCGGATTGCGCCGCCATGCCGCCGACCAGCGCCAGCGTGTCCGACGCCGTCAGCCGGTTCAGCGCCAGCGTGGTGACGGGGGCCGCGTCGGGCAGGGCCAGCGCGCTTTCCGGGCGCTGCGTCACCACGACGAGGATCGGACGGCCCGTCACCTCGGCGACGGCGAGGTCGAGCAGCTCGCGGGTGGTCGGGTCGATCCAGTGCGCGTCCTCGAACACCAGCAGCAGCGGCCGGCGCGACGACCCGGCCGAGATCAGCCGCCAGATGCCCGTGAGCGCCTCGAACCGCTGGCGTTCGGGGCTGATCTCCAGCGGCGGATACCGCTGCTCCGGCACCGACAGCAGCCGGGCGAGCAGCTGGACCAGCACCGGGGCGCCGCTCTCGCCCAGCGTCCCCACCAACGCCTCGATCTTGTCGAGGCTGGTCTCCGCGCTGTCCTCGGATCTCAGGTTCGCCGCCGCGCGCAGGAACCCGATGACCGGATAGAGCGAGCTGTTGGCGTGAAACTCCGAGCATTGCAGCGCGATGTAGTCGTGGTCGCTGTCGGTGAGGCGGTCGCGCAGCGCGCGGCACAGCCGCGACTTGCCCATGCCCGCTTCGCCCGACAGCGCGACCACCGAACCCCGGCCGGCGACGGCCTCGGCCCACCGCCCGGCCAGCGCGGCGATCTCCGGGTCGCGCCCGACGAGGGCGGCGCCCTGGCGGACCGCCCGGGCGTCGAACCGGCTGGGCGACGCGCGCGCGCCGCGGACCCGCCAGAAGCGCACCGGCGCCGCGAAGCCGCGGATGTCGCGCAGCCCGCCGTCCTCGAGATCGAACTGGCCGGCCACCAGCCGTCGCGTCGCGTCGCTCGCCACGACGGTGTTGGGTTCGGCGAAGTCCTGCAGCCGCGCCGCGAGGTTGGGCGTCTCGCCGACGATCGAGTATTCCGGCTCCTCGCGCTTGCGGCCGAGCCGTCCGACCACGACCAGCCCGCTCGCCACCGCGACGCGGACCGAGACGCCGCCCGGAACGAGGCCGGCCAGCGCCGGATTCGCCGCGGCGAGCGCCTCGACCGCCTGCAGGCCGGCGTGGATCGCCTGGGCCGCCGATTCCTCGCTCGCCACCGGAAAGCCGAACAGCGCAAGGATGCCGTCGCCGTAGTAGCTGGTGACGCAGCCGTCATGCGCCTCGATCGCGCCCATGCAGACGTCGCGGAAGTGCTGGAGGACCTGGCCGAGCTCCTCGGGATCGAGCCGTCCGGCGAGGACGGTCGATCCGACCAGGTCGAGGAACATCACCGTCACATGCCGCCGTTCGTTCTCGCCGTAGCGGTCGTGGGCCGGCGCCGGGGCGGCCTCGCGCCAGGCCGCGACCGCGTCCAGCAGCCGCTTGCGGTCGCCGAGACGGCGCACGCCCATCTCCTTGAGATCGTCGTTGGTCAGCCGTCCGAGAAGATCGAAGTCGATGGCGTTCTGCTCGAACAGATCTGCCAGATGTTCGGCGCCCCGCCGACCGAGCCATTCGCGCATGTCCATGACCGCTACCGTCTCATTTGCGGCGCGTCCGCTTGGCGCGGAACTCTATGCCTGCTGCACTGCGGCCGGCATCATGCCACGAACCCCGCGAAAGTCGATAGCATGAATGGCCGGCGTCGGGCGCGCCGGCGGGAGGCGCCCGCCTTGCGCCTCCGACGCGCGGGCGGCGGCGGTCAGACCGGGCTTTCCGCGCGGAGCGGTTGCTGCGGGTGCGGCGCCTCGACGGCCGGATGAAAGTAGGTCTGTCCGGGCGGAAGGGTCCGGCTGCGGCGACGCTGCAGCCAGGCGGCGCCGGCGAGATCGACGAGCCCGACGAGCGCGCGCTGCAGGTTGGAGTAATGCGACCGGCCGGCGACCCGCGGGCGATGCTCGACCGGCGCGACCAGCACGTCCCAGCCTTCGCGCTGCATCATCGCCGGCAGGAACCGGTGCAGGTGCTCGAAGTAGGGCAGTTCGAGGAACGCCCTGCGCCGGAACAGCTTCAGCCCGCAGGCGGAATCGCGGACCCCGTCACCCAGGGCCGCGGCCCGGATCCGGTTGGCGATCGACGAGCTCCACTTGCGGCTCGACGCGTCCTGGCGCGCGCGCCGCTCGCCCTGCACCAGCCCGATGCGCCGCGCCGCGGAACCGGCCGCGTCCAGGGCTGCGATCAGGGTCGAAATCTGGTCGGGCGGGTTCTGCCCGTCGCCGTCCAGCGTGGCGACCCAGGTGGTTTCCGCCGCCCGCACGCCGGTCCGCACCGCGCTCGACTGGCCCGCCGGGGCCGAATGCGTCAGGACGATCAGCCGCGGCTCGGATCGGGCGAGGCGGGCCAGCAGCTCCGGGGTCGCGTCGGTCGATCCGTCATCGACCACGATGACCTCGGCCAGGCGGGCGCCCAGCGTGCGGAACACCTCGTCGAGCAGGGCCGTCAGGCACTCCGCCTCGTTGAGGCACGGGATAACCAGGCTGATCGGTTCAATCGACGGCGGCATCGTTCGCTCCCTCTGCTCCGGGCTCCGCGCCGCCCCAGACGCCGTAGGGACGACCGCGGTAGGCGACCTGCGCGCGGGGCGCGCCGGACGGATGATTGCGGTCCAGCCGCGCGACCAGCGCCCGGCCGGGATCGCCGGCCAGCCAGGCGCCGACCTCTTTCGAGGACAGGACCGCCACCGGATTGCGCAGCCGCGCGCCGAAGGTGAACTCGCCGTTGTAGTCCTTGCCGATGACGCCGACGCCGGCGGCGTCGGACGGCGCGATCAGCTCACCGATCGCAGTCGTGTCGTAGAGCCGCCCGGGGGCGCCGAGCAGGAACACGGCGTTGGCCAGCGCCACGGTCAGCAGGCCGACCGCGGCGATCGCGGTTCCGCCGCGGGCGCGCAGCGCGAGGGCGGCGAGGCCGAGGCAGCCCGCCCCGAACAGCGCCATGACGGCGCCGGGCCGGAACACCTCGGCGGCGTCGCCCGGCGCGAAGCCGAGCGCCGCGGCGAAGGCCGCCAGCGCCAGGACGCCGAGCGGCAGCGCGGCGGGCCGCGCCGTGATCGGCGCGCCGCCGCCCGTCGCGCGGGCGAAGACCAGAGCGGCGGCGGGCAGCGCGGGCAGCAGGTAATGCGTCTGCTTGCCGCTCATCAGGCTGAACAGAACCAGCGCCGCGCCGGCCCAGATCGCCGCGAGGCGCAGGCCGCGGTCGCCGCGCAGGTCGAGCGCGGCGACCCGCCGCCACAGCGGAACCGACCAGGCGAAGGGCCAGACCAGCGCCGGCGTGGACGCCGCGAAGAACCACCAGGGCCGGGCGTGGGCGAAGGACCCGGTCATGCGGCCGGCGCTCTGGGTCCAGAGCACGGCGTTGCGGTACTCGGCCCCGCCCGCGAGCACCGCGGGCGCGAGCCACAGCGCCACCAGCGCGAGGCCCGCGCCGAGCGCCAGCAGACAGCCCGCCAGCGCCCGGCGCAGCGTGACGCCCGCCCAGAGCGGCGCGGCCAGCGCCACCGGCGCGAGATGGACCAGCACCACCGGCCCCTTGGACAGCGCCCCGAGCGCGAGCGCCGCGCCGAGGCCGAGCCAGCCCCGCCAGCTCCCGCCCGCCGCCGCGAGGGCGAAGACCCCGCCGATCACGGCCAGCGTCAGCATCGCGTCGAACATCGTCAGGCCGGCGAACAGCGCGAAGGTCCCGAGCCCGGCGAGCGCCATCGCCGCGCGGCCTCCGACGCCCGGATCCTCGGGCCAGAGCCGGTGCGCGAGCCGGCTCACCGCCCAGATCGACGCCACGCCGAACGCCGGTCCGATCAGCCGGGCCGCGGTTTCGGAGACGCCGGTCACGGTCCAGACCAGATTGATCAGCCAGAACAGCAGCGGCGGCTTGTGCGAATAGGGCGCGCCGTTCAGATGCGGCACCAGCCAGTCGCCGCGCATCCGCATCTCCCAGGCGACGGCGAGATAGCGGGTCTCGTCGATCGGCAGCAGCGGCCGCGCGAGCACGCCGAAGACGGCGACGGCGGCGAAGGCCGCCATCGCGAGCCAGGTCCGGTCGCGGGTCACGCGGTACGCTCCCGTTCCCGCGCCCGGCGGATCAGCACGAGATTGCGGGCGTAGACGACGAGGCCCCCGCCCTGCCCCAGAATGAACACCGGATCGCGCCGCCATATCGCATAGGCGAGCAGCGTGGCGCCGCCGCCGAGGCTGAGCCACCAGAACACGTCCGGCACCATGCTGCGGCCCGACCGCTCGCTGGCGATCCACTGGACCAGGAAGCGCGAGGTGAAGAGGATCTGGCCGAGAAACCCGACCGCGATCCAGAATGTGAGGTTTGACATCGGCAACTGTCGAATCGATTCGCCGCCGACCGTTCGCCGACCCCTCGCAATATCCAGACGAAGCTGACAGCAGGCTGAACGGGTCGTCGCGGGGTGAAATCGCCCCC
>CAYTMB010000084.1:0-6370 GCA_964438465.1 uncultured Rhodovulum sp.
AATCGGTGAAGCGAATGCGGCGGCCGGTCGCTACACCCTCATCCGGTCCGGTCCGACCCGAAGGCGCCGGTATCAGATGTTCCCCGCCGCCATCTCCTGCGCGATGTAGTCCGCCTGCCGGATCGCCAGCGCCACGATGGTCAGCGTCGGGTTCTCCGCGCCGCCGGTAGTGAACTGGCTGCCGTCCGAGACGAACAGGTTGGCGATGTCGTGGCTCTGGCCGAAGCCGTTGACCACGCCGTCCGCCGCATTCGCGCTCATCCGGTTGGTTCCGAGATTGTGCGTCGACGGATAGGGCGGCGTCGGGAAGGTCCGGGTCGCCCCGACCGCCCGGTACAGCCGGTCGCCGACGTCATAGGCGTGGTCGCGCATCGCGATGTCGTTGGGGTGGTCGCTGAAGTTCACGTTCGGCGCCGGCAGGCCGTACTGGTCCTTCACCTCCGGATGCAGCGTGATGGCGTTGGTCTCCTGCGGCATGTCCTCGCCGACGATCCACATCCCGGCCATGTGGTTGTAGCTGTCCATCGCCGAGGCGAAGCCGCGGCCCCAGCCGCCCGGGTCGAGGAAGGCCGCCATGAACGGCAGGCCGAGGCTCAGCGTCTCGAGCTCGTAGCCGCCGACGAAGCCGCGCGCCGGATCGTGCCGGGCCTCGTCCTGGATGATGCCGGCCATCGTGGTGCCGCGGTGCATGTTCACCGGTTTCTCGAACACGCCGTAGACCGAGCCGGTCATGTGCCGCATGTAGTTGCGCCCGACCTGCCCGGAGGAGTTGGCCAGCCCGTCCGGGAACAGCGTCGAGGCCGAATTGAGCAGCAGCCGCGGGCTCTCGATCGAATTTCCCGCCACGGCGACGATGCGCGCCGCCTGCCGGTGCTGGGCGCCCTCGGCGTCGGCGTAGATCACGCCGGTCACCTTGCCGCTGTCGTCGTGCTCGATCCGCAGCACCTGGCTGTCGGGCCGCACCTCCAGCCTGCCGGTCGCCTCGCCCGCCGGGATCTCGGTGTAGAGCGTCGACCATTTCGCGCCCCATTTGCAGCCCTGGAAACAGAAGCCGGTCTGCTGGCAGGCGACCCGGCCGTCGCGATCGGCCGAGTTGATCGCCATGTTGCCGGTGTGGCACTCCTTGTAGCCGAGCGCGTCGGCGCCGGCCTTCATGACCTTGAAGTTGTTGTTGCCGGGCAGCGGCGCGATGCCGTTGGTGTTGGTCACCCCCATCCGGTCCTCGGCCTTGGCGTAATAGGGGTCGAGCTCGGCGCGGGTGACCGGCCAGTCGAGCAGGTTCGCGCCCGGAAGCGCGCCATAGGTGGTCAGCGCCTTGAACTCGTGGTCCTGCAGCCGCAGGCTCGCGCCGGCCCAGTGCACGGTCGAGCCGCCCACCGCCTTGACGATCCAGGCCGGCAGGCCGGGGAAGTCGCGCGCCACCCGCCAGTCGCCGCTGGTGGTGCGCGGGTCGAGCCAGGAGATCTGGCTGAAGCTGCCCCATTCGTCGTTCTGGAAATCCTCGACCTCGTGCCGGCCGCCGGCCTCGAGGATCACCACGTCCACGCCCTTCTGGGCCAGTTCGTTGCCGAGCGTGCCGCCGCCGGCCCCGGATCCGATGATGACGACGACCGAACCGTCGTCGAGCGCATATGGCGCCGCCATGGTCGTTACTCCCTGAGCATTCGTTGATCGGACGGGCTTCGGGCCCGTCTCAGAGCCATTCGATGTCGTCGAAGCCGCGGTCGATGTAGCCGCCCTGCGAGAAGGACTCGCCCTCGTAGCCGAACAGCGGCCAGATCTCGGGCTGGTTGTAGAGCCCGACCACCAGCCCGCCGCGCACCGTCTGGAAGAACGGCGTCCCGGCGATGTCGCGCAGGATCGCCACCCGCTGGTCCTCCCAGCCGAGCCCGCGATAGCCGCCCGTCCCCGCCCGCGCGTCGAGATCGGCAAGCCCCGCCTGCATCATCGCCTTGAACCCGGGATCCTCGGCGGCGGTGGCGTCGTGGCCCTTGACCGCGACGGCGTAGAAACGGTCCGGCACATGGTCGTGCGGATAGGTGTCGCGCGCCATCTGGATCAGCGTCGCCATCTCGTCGGGGGTGAGCGCCGTCGTCTCCAGCCCCCAGGCGCGGTCAGGGCTGAGCACGGCGGTGGGCGTGACGATCAGCAGCCCCCCGACGACCCCGCTTCGGCGCAGGAACTGCCGGCGCGACACGCCGGCCGCGGCCGGCGTCTGTTTTGGCTGTGGTGCGGTGACCATGGCTTCCTCCCATTGCGGTCAGGCTCCGGCGCCGCGGTTTCCGCGTGCGCCGGCAGGTTCAGCGGTAGCGTCCGTGGCGCTGCAGGACCTCGATCTGGTAGCCGTCCGGGTCGGCGACGAAGAAGAACCGCGCCAGCAGCGCGCCGTCCTTCCTGAAGTCGACCAGCTTGCGCGGGTTGAGGCCCGCGGCCTCGAACCGGGCGTGCTCGGCGTCCACGTCGTCGACCACGACGGCGAGGTGGCCGTAGCCGTCCCCCAGCGCGTAGGGCTCGGCGCGGTCCTTGTTCACCGTCAGCTCCAGCTCGAAATCCGCCTCGGCGTTGGCGAGGTAGATCAGCGTGAAGGTGTCGAAATCGATGCGCTCGGCGATCTCCAGCCCGAAGGCCTCGCGATAGAACGTCACGGAACGCGCCTCGTCGAGGACGCGGATCATCGAATGCACGGCCTTGGCCATGAGGGCTCTCCCGGTCGCTGTGCTGCGCGGATTTCGGCCAGTATGGCGCGGTCCGCGACGGCGGTGGTGGCAGCGGGCTACCACGCCGGTCGCCATCGCGCCCTTGCGCTCGCCGGCGTTCGCCGGGAAACTGCCCGGCAAAACACGAAGGGAGAAACCATGTGCCATGTCTTCGCGGGGCAGGACCCCACACGATACGACCAGATCAGCCGGTCGGTCCGCATCGCCGGCCATTCCACCAGCATCCGGCTTGAAGCGGCGTTCTGGACGCTGCTCGACGAGATCGCCGCCATGCAGGGCATGTCGACGCCCAAGTTCCTGTCGGTGCTGCATGACGAGGCGCTGGAGCTGAACGCCGAGATGTCGAACTTCGCCTCGATGCTGCGCACCACCTGCCTGCTGTACCTGCACGACGCGCGCCCGAACGAGGGCGATCCGGCGGCGCTGCGGACCGCCGCCGAATGAAGCCGCGCCGGCCGGATCGGCCGGCCGAGGCTTGAATGACGCGGGGGAGCGCGTAGAAGGGTCGCGCCCCTCCAGAATGCGTCGGCGCTCCGGCTGGCGGGTCTGCGGGGGCGCCGGGCGTTGCGACGATCGAAGAGACCCGAATTTGGCCGATCCCGATCCCTCGACCTCCGGACCCGCAGGCGCCTGGCGCCTGCTGCCCGCTCTGGTCGCCGCGGCGGCGTTTCTCTGGTTCACCCGGTTTCTCGGCCCGGTCGCCGACGGGCGCGCGCCCGAATTCGTCGCGCCCTGGGTTCCCGCCTTCGGCGTCGACCTCGCGTTTCGCCTCGACGGCCTCGCGCTGACCTTCGCGCTGCTGATCACCGGCATCGGCGCGATCTGCCTGCTCTACGCCGCGGCCTATTTCCGGACCGACCGGAGGCTCGGCGCGCTGCTGATCACGCTGTCGGCCTTCGCGATCTCCATGCTCGGGCTCGTCGCCGCCGACGACGCGGTGACGCTGTTCGTGTTCTGGGAAGGCACCACGATCACCTCCTGGCTGCTGGTCGGCTTCGACCACGAGCGCGCCTCGGCCCGCGCCGCCGCGCTGCAGGCGCTGCTGGTCACCGGCCTCGGCGGGCTCGCGCTGCTCGCGGGGCTGCTGGTGATGGGCGGCATGGCCGGCACCTTCCGGCTGTCGGAAATGAACGCGATGGGCGAGATGTTCCGCGCCAGCCCCGCCTATCCGGCGATCTTCGCGCTGGTCATGCTCGGCTGCCTCACCAAGTCGGCGCAGTGGCCGTTCCAGTTCTGGCTGCCCGGCGCGATGGCGGCGCCCACGCCGGTCAGCGCCTATCTGCATTCCGCGACGATGGTGAAGGCCGGCGTGTTCCTGATCGCCCGCTTCTCGCCCGCGCTCGGCGGGACCGAGCTCTGGATGTGGACGCTGATGCCGGTCGGCGGCTTCACCATGCTGCTCGCCGCGGTCTGGGCGATGCGCCAGACCGACCTCAAGATGATGCTCGCCTACACCACCGTCATGGCGCTCGGCGCGATCGCCATGCTGCTCGGGGCCGCGACCCCGATCGCGACGGCGGCGGCGCTGACCTTCCTCGTGGTGCACGCGCTCTACAAGGCCGCGCTGTTCCTCGCGGTCGGGATGATCGAGAAGGGCGCCGGCGCCCGCGACTACCAGCGCGTCGGCGGGCTCTGGCCGGCGATGCCGCTGACCGCCTCGGTGATCCTGCTGGCCGCGGCCTCGATGGCCGGCTTTCCGCCGTTCTTCGGCTTCATCGCCAAGGAGATGAGCTACAAGGCCTCCGAATACGCCCCCATCCTCGGGACCGCCTCCGTCGCCGCAGCGCTCGCGGCGAACGCGATGATGGTCGCCTGCGCCGGGCTGGTCGCGATCCGGCCGTTCTTCCTCCAGCCCCGCCGCAGCCCCTACGACCGCCCCGCCGATCCGGCCTGGGGCCTCTGGCTCGGCCCGTCCGTGCTGGCGGTGCTGGGCCTGAGCTTCGGCCTCGCGCCCTTCGCCGCCGAACGCTATCTCGTCGCGCCGATGGTGCTGGCGGTGGCCGGGGCGCCGATGCCCGAGCATCTCGTGCTCTGGCACGGCGTCAACCGCGCGCTGGTCCTCAGCCTCGTCACCTTCGCGCTCGGCTTCGCGCTCTACGCCGGCGTCGACCGCATCCGCGACGCCCTCGCGCGCGCCGAGCCGATCCTGCCGCGCACCGAAGGCTGGTACGACGCCGCGCTCGCGGGCGGCCTCGCGCTCGCGCGGGCCGTCACCGCCCGGGTGCAGAACGGCCGGATGACCAGCTACCTGCGGCTGACCTTCCTCGGCTTCGGCGTGCTGATCTGGGGCGCGATCCTCACCGGGCGCGACCTGCGCTGGCCGGCCTTCACCCTGCGCCTCGACCTCGTCGACTGGGCGATCGTGGCGCTGATCGTGGCCTCGGTCATCGTCGTGCTGCGCACCCCGTCGCGGCTGGTGGCGATCACCGCGCTGGGCGGCGTCGGCGCCGCCATCGCCATCGTCTTCGTGCTGTTCGGCGCCATCGACGTCGCGATGACCCAGCTGTTCGTCGAGATCCTCGTCGTGGTGTTCCTCGCCATCGCGATGGTGCGGCTGCCGCCCAGCGGCGCCATTCCGTTCCGCCCGGTCAACGCCGCCATCGCCGCCTTCCTCGGCCTCGGGGTCGCGGCCACCGCGCTCGCCGTGCTCGGGACCGAGCTCGATCTCAAGCTCACGACGTTCTTCGAGGCGGCGAGCTACCCGGAGGCGTTCGGGCGCAACATCGTCAACGTCATCCTGGTGGACTTCCGCGGCTTCGACACGATGGGCGAGATCTCGGTCATCGTCATCGCCGGCGTCGCCGCCGTCGCCGCGCTGCTCGCCGGGCGGAGGACGGCGCGATGAACTCGCTGATCCTCTCGACCTGCACCCGCGTCCTCGTGCCGATCATGCTGGCGCTGTCGGTGTTCATCTTCTGGCGCGGCCACAACGATCCCGGCGGCGGCTTCATCGGCGGGCTGATCGCCGCCGCCGCCTTCGCGCTGCTGGAGAAGGCCGAAGGCGTCGCCACCGCCCGCCGCGTCCTGCGGGTGAACCCGACCGCGATGGCCGGCTTCGGGCTGGGCTGCGCGCTGGTCTCCGGCGTCTGGGGCGGGCTGCTCGAGGGCGCCTTTCTCAAGGGCGTCTGGCCGTTCGTCACCGTCGCCGCGGACGGCGCGAAGTCCGGCCTGCCGTTCGGCTCGATCTTCCTGTTCGACCTCGGGGTCTATTTCGTCGTGCTCGGCACGGTCTGCGCCATCCTGTTCACCCTCGAGGACGTGGTGCGCGCCGAAGCGGACCGGGGCGACTGATGGAGGTCGTGCTCGCCCTTCTCGCCGGATTCCTCGTCGCCGCCGGCGCCTATCTGATGATGAGCGGCCGCACGCTGCCCTACCTGTTCGGGCTGACGATGATCTCGAACGCCGCGAACCTGCTGATCTTCGGCTCCGGCCGCCTCACCTACGGCAGGCCGCCGCTGGTGCCGGAAGGGGCCAAGACCGTCGTCGGCGCCGCCAACGCCCTGCCGCAGGCGCTGATCCTGACCGCCATCGTCATCGGATTCGGCCTGCTGGTCTTCGCTCTCGCGCTCGGCTACCGCTCGTTCTACATGCTCCGGACCACCGACATGGACGCGATGCGCGAAGCCGAACCGGTCGCGCGGGGCGGCGAGTGA
>CAYTMB010000084.1:6470-8905 GCA_964438465.1 uncultured Rhodovulum sp.
CTGTTCTGGCCCCTCGTCATCCCGTTCGCGACGGCGGTGCTCGCGCTGCTCGCCTGGCGCTCGGTCGCGCTCCAGCGCGCGATCTCGCTGCTCGGCGCCCTGTCGCTCTTCGGCGTGGCCCTCGTCATCCTCGCCCGCGTGCACGCCGACGGCCCCTTCGCCGAACAGGCCGGGGCCTGGCCCGCGCCCTACGGCATCACCCTCGTCGCCGACCCGCTCTCGGCGATCATGGTCGCGCTGACCGGGCTGATCGCCGTCGCCGTGACGATCTTCGCCCGCGCCGACGTCTCGCCCGAGGAGGAGCACTTCGGCCACCACCCGCTGAGCCACGCCATGCTCGCCGGCGTCTGCGGCGCCTTCCTGACCGGCGACCTCTTCAACATGTACGTCTGGTTCGAGGTCATCCTGATCTCGTCCTTCGGCCTCTTGGTGATCGGCGGCGGCAAGGCCCAGCTCGACGGCGCGATGAAATACGTCGGCCTCAACCTGATCGCCACCGTCGCCTTCCTGGCGGGGGTCGGCCTGCTTTACGGCGCCACCGGGGCGCTCAACATGGCCGACCTGCACTATGTCCTGCAGGGCCGCGCCACCGAGACCCCGATCCTCGCCGCCGCGGCCTTCCTGATCTTCGCCTTCGCCTCCAAGGCGGCGCTGTTCCCGACCTTCTTCTGGCTGCCGGCGTCCTACCACACCCCGAGCTTCACCGTCTCGGCGCTGTTCGCGGCGCTGCTGACCAAGGTCGGGGTCTACGCGCTGATCCGGGTGTTCACGCTGGTCTACGCCATCGACGGCACGCCGATCCAGACCGCGCTGCTGTGGGCGGCCCTCGCCAGCCTCGTCGTCGGCGCGCTGGGCGCCCTCGCCCAGACCACCATGCGCCGCGTCTTCGGCTTCGGCGTGATCTCCTCGGTCGGGCTGATGATCCTCGGCCTCGCGATCCACACCCCGCTCGCGATCGCGGCGACGCTGTTCTACCTGTTCCAGGACGTGCTGGTGAAGGCGAACCTCTATCTCGGCGCCGGGGCGGTCCGCCGCCTCGCCGGCGCCGAAAGCTTCGCGGCGGCCGGCGGCGTCTGGCGGGCCGCGCCCTGGGCCTCGCTGCTGTTCCTGATCCCGGCGCTCTCGCTCGCCGGCGCGCCGCCCTTCTCCGGGTTCTGGGCCAAGCTCCTCCTGCTCCAGGCCGGGCTCGCCGCCGATCGCCCCTGGCTCGCCTTCGCCGTTCTCGCCACCGGCTTTCTCACGCTCTTCGCGATGGCCCGCGTCTGGGCGGCGATCTTCTGGTCGGGCCACCCCGAAGGCGACGGCGCCTGCGCCGGCCGCCTCCCCGCGACCATGACCGTCCCGCTGCTCGCGCTGACCCTGCTGATCGTCGCCGCCGGCCTCGCCGCCGGCCCCCTGATCGAGCTCGCCCTCACCGCCGGGGCGGGCCTCGTCGACCCCGCGGCCTATCTCGCCGCCGTGCTGCCGGAGGCCCGATGAGCCTGATCCTGCGCCCGTATTTCATCCTCCGCCTGTTCGTCCTGTTCCTGTGGGACCTGCTGATCTCCAGCCTCCAGGTCGCCCGCGCCGCGCTGACCCCGGGCGACAGCGTCCGGCCCCGCTTCGTCACCGTGCCGCTCGAAGCCGCGCGCACGGATCTCGAGATCACCCTCGTCGCGAACTACATCACCCTCACCCCCGGCACCCTGACCATCGACGTCAGCCCCGACCGCCGCACCCTGCTGCTCCACAGCCTGCTCGCGGGCGACAGCGGCGACGGCCTGCGCGCCGAGGTGCGCGACTCGATCGAGCCCCGCGTCCTCCGGGCGACGCGGCCATGATCCTCACCACCGAACTCACCGGCGTGCTCGGCGCGGCGCTCGCGATCACCATGGCCTGCCTCGTGGCGGCGCTGCTCGCCGCGATCTGGCGGCTGCTGGTCGGGCCGGAGCTGACCGACCGGGTGATCGCGCTCGACATGGTCTCGATGATCCTCGTGGTGTTCCTGGTGGTGTTCAAGCTGGTCAGCGGCGACAACGCCTATATCTACGTCGCGATCGCGCTGGCGCTGGTGGCCTTCCTCGCCACCGTCGCCTTCGCGAACTACATCGACCGCGCGCGCGGAGGCGACGATGACTGAGTGGATCGCCGCCGTCCTCCTCGTCGCCGGCGGGTTCTTCTGCCTCGCCGCCGGCGTCGGCGTGGTGCGCTTTCGCGACACCTACGCCCGGATGCACGCCTCGACCAAGGCCGGCACGCTCGGTCTCTGCCTCGTCTGCCTCGCGGCGATGGTCGAGGCCGAGACCTGGGGCAACGTGATCGAGGCCGGCTTCGTCTTCCTGTTCATGATCGCCACCGCCCCGGTCGGCGCCCATCTGATCGCCCGCGCCGCCTTCCGGTCCCGCACGCCCGAGGCGCCCGGGACCGCGCACGACCCCGGCAGCGATGCGTTCCGC
>CAYTMB010000085.1:0-8652 GCA_964438465.1 uncultured Rhodovulum sp.
GCGATCTCCTCGGGGCAGCCGATCTTGAGGTTCTGCCGCTCCTCGATGGTGCGCACGAAATTGCCGGCCTCGAGCAGGCTGGCATGGGTGCCGGTGTCGAGCCAGGCGTAGCCGCGCCCCATGCGCTCGACCGTCAGCAGGCCCTCGGCGAGGTAGAGGTTCAGCAGGTCGGCGATCTCGATCTCGCCGCGCGCGCTGGGGCGCAGGCCGGCGGCGCGGGCCGGCGCGGATCCGTCCAGGACGTAGATGCCGGTGACCGCGAAGTTCGACTTCGGCGCCGCGGGCTTTTCCTCGATCGACAGCACCTGGCCGGCGGCGTCGAAGGCGACGACGCCGTAGCGTTCGGGGTCGCGGACCTGATAGCCGAACACGGTGCCGCCCTCGGGCCGCGCGCCGGCCGCCTGCAGCATCTCCGGCAGGCCGTGGCCGAAGAACACGTTGTCGCCGAGCACCATCGTCGAGCCGGCGCCGTCGAGGAAATCCTCGGCCAGCACATAGGCCTGCGCGAGGCCTTCCGGGCGCGGCTGGGCGATGTAGGAGATCGCCATGCCCCATTGCGCGCCGTCGCCGAGCAGCCGGCGGAACTGATCCTGATCGGCCGGCGTTGTGATGACGGCGATCTCGCGCAGGCCGGCCAGCATCAGCACCGACAGCGGGTAGTAGATCATCGGCTTGTCGTAGAGGGGCAGCAGCTGCTTGGAGAGCGAATGGGTGATCGGATAGAGCCGGGTTCCGGAACCGCCGGCCAGGACGATGCCCTTGCGGGCGGCGGGCGCGGTGCTGTCGTTGCTCAAGGGTCGGTCCTTCCTGAAGCGCGAGCCGGGGTCTGCCGGTCGGGCTTAGTCGATCGGCCGCCCGGGCGTCCAGCGCGATCGCGCCCCCGGTCGCGCCGGGGGTTGCAAGCGCGCCATACTGCTTGAGAAAAGGTGAACGGCATGGCGCATTGCTTGTGCACAGGGCAGATTCGGGTAGGTTGCGGAAAAACAACGGGCAGGTTTCCGGCGAGATGAAGCGTTCGCGCCAGCGATGGATTCTGGCGACCCTGGCGGTCGCGCCGTTGCTGTGGGTCGCGGCGCCAGGGGCCGCGTTCGAGCTGTTCGGCATCCGGCTCTGGGGCGGGGCCGAGGACTCCGACGATTTCGAGATCATCGACCCGCTGCCGTTCACCGTCGAGGTCGCCGTCGACGGCGGCGCCGACGACCTGACGCGGATCGTCGAGAACGCGTCGGGGCTGTACAGCGGGCAGGACCGCCCGGCCTCGGGCGCCGGCGGCCTGCTGGCGCGGGCGAAGGGCGATTACCGGCGCATTCTCGCGGCGCTCTACAACAACGCCTATTACGGCGGCGAGATCAGCATCCTGCTGGCCGGGCGCGAGGCGGCGGAGCTGACCCTCGACAGCCCGATGCCGGCGGAGGTGCCGGTGCGGATCACCGTGCGCCCCGGCCCGCGGTTCACCTTCGGCGAGGCGATGATCGTCAACCCGCCGCCGGCCAACCCGCGCCGCGACACCGAGGCCAGCGCCGATATCGCCGAGCGGTTCCGGACCGGCGCGCAGGCCAACGCCGGGGCGATCTCCGCGGCCTCCGACGACGCCGTGCGCCGCTGGCGCGTGCTGAGCCACGCCAAGGCGCGCGAGACCGGACGCTCGGTGGTGGCCGATCACGCGACCGAGCGGCTCGACGCGGTGGTCACCCTCGATCCCGGCCGCAAGGCCAACTACGGCGCGACCATCGTGCGCGGCTCGCGCCGGGTCGATCCGGGTTTCATCGCCTACATGACCGACCTGCCGGAGGGCCACAGCTTCGATCCCGACCGGGTGCGCGCCGCCGAGGAGCGGCTGGGCCGGCTCGGCGTGTTCCGCTCGATCCGCATCGAGGAGGCCGAGGCGATCGCGCCGGACGGCAGCCTCGACATGACGGTGCAGGTCGAGGACGGCCCGCCGCGCACGCTCGGCTTCGGCGCGACGCTGTCGACGATCGACGGTCTCGGCCTCGAGGCGTTCTGGATGCACCGCAACCTGTTCGGCCACGCCGAGCGGCTGCGCTTCGAGGCGAGCGTGACCGGGCTCGGCGTGACGATCAACGGCGAGGATTTCGACTATGCCGCGGGCGTGAGCTTCCTGCGGCCGGGGGTGATCAATCCCAACGTCGATTTCATCGCCTCGCTGAGCGGGCGGCGGCTCGATCTCGACACCTACCGCGAGGAATCGGTCACCGCCAAGGCCGGCCTGCAGCGGACCTTCGCGCGGTTCATCAACGGCGAGATCTCGGCCTATGTCACCAAGGCGCGCTACGAGGACTTTTTCGGCGAGCGCCGGTTCCTGATGGTCGGCGCCACGGCCAAGGGCGACTACGACCGGCGCAACGACAAGCTCGATCCCTCCCGCGGCTATTACGCGCTCGGCGAGCTGACGCCGTTCTACGAGCTGGAATACGGCAACGCCGCGGCGCGCGGGGCGCTGGAGGGGCGGGTCTACCGCGCCGTCGACGCCGAGCATCGCTTCGTGCTGGCGGCGCGCGCCAAGGTCGGCAGCTACGCCGGCCCGTCGGACCGCGAGAGCCCGCCCGACCAGCTGTTCTTCGCCGGCGGCGCGGGCTCGATCCGCGGCTACGCCTATCGCTCGATCGGCGTCGAGGCGACCAACGACGAGGGCGAGACCGGCGTCGTCGGCGGGCGCAGCATGCTTGAGGGCTCGGGCGAGCTGCGCGTGCGCGTCAACGAGCGCTGGGGCGGCGTCGGCTTCCTCGACGCAGGGTATGTCTCGGCCAGCAGCACGCTGGCCAGTTCGGACAACGACCTGCGCGCCGGCGCGGGCGTGGGCGTGCGCTATTTCACCGGGCTCGGGCCGCTGCGGGTCGATGTCGCGACCCCGATCAACCCGCGCCGCGACGACTCGTCCATCGCGCTCTATATCGGCATCGGACAGGCGTTTTGAAACGGATCGCCGCATTGCTGGGGCTGATCTTCGTGCTCGGCGTCGCCGCGCTGGCGCAGGATCTCGCCTCGGACGAGGCCGAGGACGACAACGGCTTCATCATCAACTTCCTGCAGAACACCATCTCGGCGCCGGGCCGCCAGATCCGGCTGCACGGCGTCACCGGCGCGCTGTCCTCGCAGGCGCGCATCGCGGCGCTGACCATCGCGGACGACGAGGGCGTCTGGCTGCGGCTCGAGGACATCGAGATCGACTGGAGCCGGCTCGCGCTGCTGCGCGGGCGGGTCAGCATCAACCGCCTCGCCGTCGAGAAGATCGACTTCGAGCGCCGGCCGGTCCCGCATGCGCCCAAGCTCGGCGAGCGGCTGCCGCCGGTCGCGGCTAAGCCCTTCGCCCTGCCCGAGCTGCCGGTGTCGGTGCAGGTCGCGGCGCTGGAGCTGCCGAACGTCACCCTCGCCGCGCCGGTGCTCGGCCAGGCCGCCAGCCTCGCCGCGACCGGCGCCGCGGATCTCGCGCGCGGCGCGCTGCAGGCGACGCTGGACGTGCGCCGGCTCGACGCCGGCGGCGCGCTGGAGCTGGCGCTCGACTTCTCCAACGCGACCCGCGCGATCGACCTGACCCTGAACCTGCAGGAGCCCGCCGGCGGCGTGGTCGCCACCGCGCTCGACATCGAGGGCCGGCCGGCGATCGACCTGCGCGTGCAGGGCGCCGGGCCGCTCGATGCGCTGGACGTGACCCTCGCCTTCGATGCCGGCGGCGCGCGGATCGCCGAAGGCCTGGTGGCGCTGCGCGGCGGCGACGAAGGTCTCGGCTTCACCGCCGACCTGCGCGGCGGGCTCGCGCCGGTGGTGCCCGCGCCCTACCGCGCGTTCTTCGCCGGCGAGACCGCGGTCGAGCTGACCGGCGTCCGCCTCGCCGACGGCGGCGTGCGGCTCGACCGGCTGGCGCTGCGCGGCGCGGCGCTGGATCTGACCGGCGCGCTGCAGACGGCGCAGGACGGCTTTCCGACCAACCTGACGCTGTCGGGCCGGCTCGGCGATCCGCGCGGGGCGGCGCTGACCCTGCCCGTCCCCGGCGCTTCGACGACGATCCATTCCGCCGTGCTGCACCTGTCCTATGGCGCCGGCCGGCGCTGGACCGGCCTCGTGGCGCTCGACCGGCTGGCCGCGGGCGAGGTCGAGATCGAGGATCTGACGCTGAACCTCGGCGGCCTCGCCGAGAACCTCGAGGATCCGGCGCGGCGCGACCTGACCTTCGCGGTCGAGGGCATCGCCACCGGCGTGTGGTCGTCCGACCCCGACGTCGCGGCCGTGCTGGGGACACGGCTCGACCTGTTCGCCGACGCGGCGCTGCCGCCGGGGGGCGCGCTCGACATCCGCCAGTTGCAGGTCAGCGGCAACGGCGTGTCGGTCTTCGCCGCCGGCGCGCTCAGGGGGCTGGACTTCGACGGCCGGATGGCCGCGAAGCTCGCCGATCTGGCGCCGGCCTCGGGCCTCGCCGGCCGCGACCTCGGCGGCGCGCTCGACCTGAAGATGACCGGCTCGGTCGCCCCGCTCAGCGGCGGCTTCGACCTCGCGCTGGACGGGACCGCGGACAACCTGCGGCTGGGCGATCCCCGGCTCGACGGCCTGCTCGCGGGCGTGACGACGCTGGGCGGCCGGGTGGCGCGCGACACGCAGGGCTTCCGCACCGACGGCTTCCGCCTCGCGAACCCGCAGGTGGAGATCACCTCCTCGGGCGCGCTGACCGAGAGCGTCAGCGACTTCACCGTCGATGCGCGGCTCGCCGATCTCGCCGCGCTCGATCCGCGGCTGGCCGGCGCGGTGACCGCCACCGGCCGCGCGCATGGCGAAGGCGGCCCGCTCGAGGTGACCTTCGACGCCGAAGCCCCGGAGGGACGGCTGCTCGACCGCAGCCTGACCGGCGCGCGGCTCGGCTTCGACGGCCGGATCGACGGCGGCGACGTGAGCGGCGCCCTGCGCGGCGGGGCGCGGCTCGACGAGCTGCCGATCACCCTCGCCGCCGAGATCGAACTCCGGGACGGCGCCCGGGCGCTGCGCGGGCTGAACGCCGAGGTCGGCCCGAACCGGCTGACCGGAGACATCGCCCAGGCCCCGGACGGCCCGATCCTCGGCGAGCTGGCGCTGGACGCCCCCGACGTGGCGCCGCTGGCGGCGCTGGCGCTGACCGAGGCCAGCGGCGCGCTCACCGCGCGCTTCGGCTTCCAGCCGGCCGAGGTCGGCCAGGGCGTGCGGATCAACGCCACCGCGCGCGACCTCGTATTCGCCGGCAACGCCATCGGTGCGCTCGACGTCGACGCGCTGGTGGCCGACGCGCTGGCCGCCCCGCTGGTGCAGGGCGACCTGTCGGCGGGGAACCTGCGCGTCGCCGGCCTCGACATCACCACGCTGACCGCCACCGCGCAGCAGACCGACGCGACCACGATGAACGTGAACCTGCGCACGCATTTCGCGGTCGGCACCGACGCCGAGATGACCGGAACGCTGGCGCGGCTGCCCGACGGGTTCGCCGCGACCCTCGCGACGCTGAGCCTGCGCCAGAACGACGTCGCGGCGCAGCTGGCGGCGCCGGCCACCGTCACCGTGACCGGCGGCGCGGTCGAGCTGACCCCGCTCGCGCTCGATCTCGGCTCGGGCCGGCTGACCGCGCAGGGCCGCATCGCCGAGAGCTTCGACGTCGATCTCGCGATCGAGGCGCTGCCGCTGGCGCTGGCCAACACCGTGCTGCCGGCGCTGGAGCTGGGCGGGACCGTGACCGGCTCGGCGCGGATCACCGGGCCGCGCGCGGAGCCGGACGCGCGCTTCGACGTCACCGGCGAGGGGATCGCCTCGTCGCAGACCCGGATGGCGGGGCTGCCGCCGCTGCAGCTGACCGCGACCGGGCGCACCGCCGACCGGCGGCTGCAGCTCGACGCCGCCCTCGCCGCGGCGGGGCTAGACGCGCGCGCCACCGGGTCGGTCCCGCTCGGCGCCGGGCCGCTGCAGGTCGATGTCGCGCTGGCGGCGCTGCCGCTGCCGGTGCTCGACCGGATCGCGGGCGACCGCGGGCTGGAGGGCGTGGTCTCGGGCTCGGCCGAGGTGCGCGGGACGATGGCGGCGCCGGCGGTGACGTTCGACCTGCGCGGCGCCGGCGTCTCGGCGCGGCCGCTCGCGGACATCGGGCTGACGCCGCTGGCGGTGACCGCCGCCGGCGGCTTCGAGCGCAACGTGCTGACGCTGCGCGCCGCCGAGGCGTCCAACGGCCAGGGCCTCGCGATCAGCGCCGCCGGCCGGGTTCCGCTGGCGGGACCGGGGCTGGACGTGCGCGCCTCGGGCTCGGCGCCGCTGACGGTCGCCAACACCCTGCTCGCCGAGCGCACGGCGCAGGCGACCGGGCTGCTGCAGTTCGACGTGACCGCGGCCGGCTCGATCGCGGCGCCGCGCCTCGGCGGATCGGTGTCGCTGGCGGGCGGCGGCTTCATCGACCCGCAGACCAACCTGCGGCTGACCGACATCGGCCTCGACGCGGCGCTGGAGGGCCAGCAGGTGACGCTGCGCAGCTTCCGCGCCGCGGTCGCCTCCGGCGGGGCGGTCACCGCCAGCGGCACGATCTCGCTCGCCGCCGGCAACCCCGCCGACATGACCGTGCGCTTCGACCGGGTGCGCTACACCGACGGCGCGTTCATCGCGACCACGCTGGACGGCCAGCTGCGCCTGCTCGGCCCCGCCACCGGCGGCGGCGGCGTGCTGTCGGGCGAGATCGACCTCGGCCGGACCGAGATCTCGGTCGCCGAGGGGCTCGGGGCCAACGCGCAGCGCGTGCTCGACGAGGTCGCGCATATCCATACCCCGCCGGGCGTCGAGCAGACGCTGCTGCGCGCGCAGGTCGGCGAGCCGCGCACGCCGCAGTCCACCGGCCAGCGCGGCATCGAGACCGACATCCAGATCAACGCGCCGAGCCAGATCTTCGTGCGCGGCCGCGGGCTGGACGTCGAGCTCGGCGGCTCGCTGCGGGTCCGCGGGCCGACCAACGACCTCGCGCCGGTGGGCGAGTTCACCATGCGCCGCGGCCGGCTCGAGGTGCTGGGCCAGCGCATCACCTTCGATTCCGGGTCGCTGCAGCTGGTCGGCAACCTCGACCCGCAGATCAACTTCGTCGCGCGGACGCGGTCGGGCGACGTGACGGCGATCGTCACGGTCACCGGACGGGTGTCCTCGCCCGACATCGCGTTTTCGTCCGAGCCGCCGCTGCCGCAGGACGAGGTGCTGGCGCAGGTGATCTTCAACCGCAGCGTCTCGAACCTGTCGCCGTTCCAGATCGCCCAGCTCGCCGTCGCGGCGGCCGAGCTCGCCGGAGGCGGCGGCGGGCCGGGCATCCTCTCCCAGCTGCGCAACGCGACCGGGTTCGACGATCTCGACGTGGTGACCGACGACGCCGGCGAGACCGCGGTGCGGGCCGGCCGCTACATCGACGACAACATCTATCTCGACGTGCAGACCGAGACCGGCGGCGACACCCGCGCCCAGATCAACCTCGACGTCACCGACAACCTCACGCTGCGCGGATCGGTCGCCTCCGACGGCAATTCGACGCTCGGGCTGTTCTTCGAACGCGACTACTGAGCCGCGCGGCCGGGGGCGCCGCGGCGGGTACTCCCGGCCTTCCTCGAATACATGACCACGCCCGAGGCGCAGGTGATCTTCAACGAGGTCGGCTTCCCGTAGCCGGGCGCCCTATCCCAGGCGGCCCAGCACCGAGCGGGCCGCGCGCAGCCCCGGCGGCTCGCCGCCGCGGCCGAGCAGCGCCATCGCCTCCGCCCCCACCGCGCGCTGCGCCGCCGCCGCCGCTGGATCGTCGAGCAGCCGCGCGAGCGCCGGCGCCAGGGTCTCCGGGGCGCAGGCCTGCTGGAAGAACTCCGGCACGGCGCGGGTGTCGGTCACCAGGTTGACCAGGGTGGCGCTGTCGATGCGCAGCAGCCGCCGCACGAAGGGCGCCGTCAGCGGGTGCACCCGGTAGCCGATCACCATCGGCGTCCCCTGCGCGGCGAGCTCCAGGCTGACCGTGCCCGAGGCCGCCAGCGCCGCGTCCGCCGCCGCGAAGACGGCGCGCTTGCGGGCCTCGGCTTCGGCGGGCGGACGGTCGCCCGGCGGCGCCGCCCGGGGCCAGCCGCCGGCGTCGGGCGGCATCAGGGCTGCGACCAGCCCCTCGACCGGCGCCACCGTCGGGACCAGCGCCGCGAGGCCGGGGGCGGCCGCGCGCAGCCGGGCCAGAGTCTGCGCGAAGATCGGCCCGAGGCGGGCGACCTCGCCGCGGCGCGAGCCGGGGAGGAGCAGGACGAGGCGCTGGCCGGGGGCGAGGCCGAACTCGGCGCGGATCGCGGCGATCTCGGCGGGGGTCGCCTGCGGCGCGGCGGCGGCGGGGTGGCCGACGAAGTCGCAGGTCATGCCCGCGGCCTCCATGTAGGGCGGCTCGAAGGGCAGCAGCGCGAGGACGTGGTCGACGACCTCGGCCATCTTCGCGGCGCGGCCCGGGCGCCAGGCCCAGACGCTGGGGGCGACGTAGTGCATCACCCGCAGGCCGGGGAGCGCCTTGCGGGCGCGGCGGGCGACGCGCAGGCAGAAGTCGGGGCTGTCGATGCCGATCAGCGCGTCGGGGCGGGCGGCGACCACCGCGTCGGCGGTCTCGCGGATGCGGCGCAGCAGGTTGGGCAGCCGGGG
>CAYTMB010000086.1:0-8566 GCA_964438465.1 uncultured Rhodovulum sp.
GGCTTGCCACTTTTTCAGGATTCGGGAAGGCTTCGGCGCGAGCCGGGCGCCCGGGGCGTTGGCGTGGCCTGATCGTCCGGCCCTAAATCTGCGACCAACTGCTCGACCTGGCCGATCACGCCGCCGGTCGGCGTCGTGCCGAACACCGTCGCGGGGGTCGGGCGGCTGAACGGCGATCGGGAGACGAGGGGCGCCCGCCCTTCATGCTGGCGCAGTTCGCGCTGGTGTTCCCGCCCGTCCTCCTTCCGCCGCTCGTCCCCGTCCCTGGACGGTGGCTCCATGAAGCCGGCCGCCGCGCGCGGCCGCGCGGCGTCTATCGGGCGTCGTCCATTTCGGCGAGCTTTCTGACGCGGCGCCGGAAGTCCTCGTCGGTGGAGAACTCGGCCTGGAGATAGGCGGTGATGAGGTCGGCGGCGAGCCAGGGGCCGACGATCTGCGCGCCGATGCACATGACGTTGACGTCGTCGTGCTCGACCGACTGGTGGGCCGAATGGACGTCGTGGCAGACTGCGGCCCTGATGCCCTTGATCTTGTTCGCCGCGATCGCCGCGCCGACGCCGGTGCCGCAGACCATGATGCCGCGGTCGGCGTCGCCCGCGGTGACGGAGGAGGTCACGGTGCGCGCGATGTCCGGGAAATCCACCGGCTCGGGGTCGTAGGAGCCGGCGTCGTGGACCTCGTGGCCGAGGCGCCTGATATGCTCGATGACCGTCGCCTTGAGCGGGAAGCCGGCATGGTCGGAGCCGATGACGATGCGCATGTGGGATGTCTCCGTATGGTTACTGGGCGATCATCCGCGGCAGCCACAGCGTGAAGTCCTTCGCGAAGGTCAGGATCGCCAGCGTGGCCAGCAGCGGGATGTAGAACGGCAGAAGGGCGCGCAGGAGCTGGCGGATCGACACCTTGGCGATGTCGGAGACGAGAAACAGCGACAAGCCCATCGGTGGGGTCAGCAGGCCGATCATCAGGTTGAAGATCGTCACGATGCCGAGCTGAACCGGATCGACCCCCGCCAGGACCAGCGGCGGCGCGATGATGGGGACGATGAGCAGCGTCGCCGTCGTCGAGTCGAGGAACATGCCGGCGACGAAGAAGATCAGGTTGGCGATGACGAGCAGGACCACCGGGTCCTTCGACCAGCCGAGCAGATTGGCGGCGAAGGTCTGCGGCACCTGCTCGACGGCGAGGATCCAGCCGAACAGCGCCGCGGCGGCGACGATGACGAGGATCGCCGACGAGCTGCGGGCGGTCAGGACGGCCGAGTGCCACAGATGCGCCAGCGTAAGCTCGCGGTAGACGACCGCGCTGATGACGATGACATAGACCGCGGTGACGGCGGCGGCCTCGGTCGGGGTGAAGGCGCCGAGGGTCATTCCGGCGATCATCAGCGCCGGGGCCACGATTGCGGGCATCGCCGGCAGCAGATCGCGCAGCACCTCCCGCGCGGTCGGCCACCGCTCGGCCCGGGGGTGCCTGTGGCGGATGGCGACGATCAGCACGGTGAGCATCAGCAGCACCGTGCAGACGAGCGCCGGCATGATGCCCGCCACCAGAAGTTGCACGATCGAGACGCTGGTGACCGACCCGTAGATGATCAGCGGGATCGACGGCGGGAAGATCGGCCCGAGCGTCGCCGAGGCGGCGGTGACCGCGCCCGCGAAGGACGGATCGAACCCGCGCTTCTTCATGGCGTCGATCTCGATCCGGCCGAGACCGCCGATGTCGGCCAGCGCCGCGCCCGACATGCCGGAGAACACGAGGCTGCCGAAGACGTTGACCTGCGCCAGCCCGCCGGGAACGCGGCCGACCAGCGTATAGGCGAAGCGGAAGATGCGGTCGGTGATGCCCGACAGGTTCATCAGGTTGCCGACGAAGATGAAGAGCGGCACCGCCACCAGCGGGAACGAGTCGAGCGCGTAGGTGATGCGCTGCGCGAGCAGGCCGAGCGGCAGGCCCTCGACGATCACATAGGCGATGGACGGCAGCAGGATCGCGTAGACGACCGGAAAGCCCAGCATGAACAGCGCCAGGAACGCGAGGACGACGGCGAAACCCACGATCAGACCGCGACGTTGGTGTCGGCCTGCGGCGGCTTGCGCAGGTGCATCAGGTGGACGACGCCCGCGCCGGCGAAGCCGAACAGGGTCGCGCCGAGGAAGATCCAGAACGGGATGCCCAGGGTCGGCGTCGCGTTGTTGAGGTTGCGCGAGATGTTGGTGGCGGTGACCCACGCGATGAACAGCGTGGTCGCCACCGCGCTGAGCGAGATCGCCAGGTTGACGACGCGCCGCAGGCGGGGCGGCATCGCGGCCTTGAACTCGCCCATGACGATGTTCTCACCGCTCAGGACCACCAGCGGGTAGGCGCAGAAGACGAGGCAGATCAGCAGGAAGCGGGTGAGCTCCTCGGCGCCGATGAAGGGCATCACGAAGACCCCGCGCATGACGACCTGGACCGTCGGCGTCAGCACCAGCCCCGCCATGATGAGCGCGACGAATGCCGTGAGCGCGCGTTCGGCGATGCGCATGATGTCCTCCGTCCCCGTGAGCGTCGTTCCCGTGCCGGGGCGGCGGGGCCGCCCCGGCCGGACGGCCTATTGCACCGCCTCGATCTGGGCGATCAGCGGCGCGAACTCCGGGAAGTCCTGCGTGACCTGGGCGGTGACGTTCGCGCGGAAGGTGGCGAGGTCCAGCCCGTCGGCCTCGGTGAGGATGGTCATGCCGCGGCCCTTCAGATCTTCGACAAGCTCGGTCTCGCCGTCCTGCGCCATCTGCAGCGACGCCTGGGCCTCGTCGTCCAGCACCTTGCTGATCGCCGCGCGCTGTTCCTCGGTCAGGCCCTGCCAGACCTCCTCGTTGACGAACACGGCGAGGACGGCGCGCATGTGCCCGGTCATCGAGATGTGCGACTGCACCTCGTTGAGGTTGTTGGCCGCGATCATGGTCAGCGGGTTCTCCTGCCCGACGACGACGCCGGTCATCAGCGCGGTCGGCAGCTCGGACACCTCGACCGGCGTCGGGATGGCGCCGAAGCCCTTGACCATCGACACCCAGAGCTCCAGCGGCACCGCCCGGAAGGGCTTGCCGGAGAGGTCGGCCGGCGACAGCACCGGGAAGTTCGACGATATGTGGCGATCGCCCCGATAGATGCGGCCGATGATGCGGACGCCCTGCTCGACCAGCTTCTCGTTGATCGCCTGCAGCGCCGGCGACGTGGCCGGGTCGGTCGCCGCCAGCGCGTGGGCGCCGTCGCGGTAGATGAAGGGCGCGTTGAACACCGCGACCTCGGGCGCCATGCGGGCCAGCGACGCAAAGTCGTGGTGGCCCATCGAGATCGAGCCCATGCGGATGCCGTCGACCATCTCGGCGACGCCGCCGAGCTGGCTGGCCGGGTAGACCGTCACGGTCACCTCGCCGCCCGTCGCCTCGGCGACGCCGGCGGCGGCTGCGGTGGCGTAGACCGTCTGGATGTCGCCCTCCGCCCCGACATGGGCGTAGCGCAGCTCGACCGCGAGCGCTGCGCCGGTCAGCGCGAAGGCCGCGGCGGCGCCGGTCAGGGCGCCGAAGATGGTCCGATGCAGCATGTCCAAAGTCCTCCCTGGTGGTTCATGCTTCGTTGGTTCCCCGCGTGAACGCCGAGATCAGGCTGCGGCGGCGGAACTCGTCGCCGATGGCGAAATGGTCGCGCAGCTTGTGATCAGCCGCGTCGGGATCGCGATCGACGATCGACCTGAAGACCTCCTGATGCGCCTCGACGAGATGGCCGACGATGCCGGACTCGGAGACGGTGACCTCGCGCCGCTGGACGTGGCTGCGCCGCAGCAGCCCGCCGAGCGCGCCGTAGAGCGTCCTGAGCGCCTCGCTGTGCGAGGCGGCGACGATCTCCTCGTGAAAGGCGAAGTCGGCGGCGCCCCCCTCGACCGGGTCGTGCAGCGTGTCCATCAGCCGCACCAGCCTCGAGCCGATCCGCGTCAGATCGCTGTCGGTGGCTCGGAGACAGGCGAGGCGGATCGCCTGGCACTCGATGGCGATGCGGGCCTGCATGACGTCGTCGAGGATGTCGGGCTGCTGCGCCAGGCAGAAGGTGAAGAAGTCCGACAGGACGTCGACATGGGCGTGGCGGACATAGGCGCCGCGGCCGTGCTGGATGTCGAGGAAGCCCAGGATCGACAGCGACCGCAGCGCCTCGCGCAGCAGCGGTCGGGAAACGCCGAGTTGCAGCGCCAGCTCCCGCTCGCCGAGCAGACGCTCTCCCGGCTTGATCGTCCCGGCGACCAGGGCGTCGCGGAAGAAGGCGAACACCTTCTCGGCGCCGGATAGGTCTTCGCTGTTGGCGAGCACGCCCGGCAATCGATCGCCTCCCTACTGGCCTGACAGTGGTAAGACCAGATGACTCCTGTTGTTGACCACTGTCAACAGGCGTTCGGGTCAGGATCTCCGCGACCGGGCCGGTTCGATCCACGCCCCGCGCCGCCTGGCGCGGGCGGAGAACGCCGTGCCGGAGCCTTGCGGAAGGCGAATCGCCGCGGGGCGCCCTGGACGCAGGGCGCGCCTGCTCAGCGGCGTTGGCGGAAGACTTGCTGGTATTGAATCGGCCGGATGGTCCGGTCGCGGACGTCCCGATGCGGCTGTGAGCCCAGGCGGCTAAAACGCGGTGGAGGTGGTTTCCTCATGCCAGGCTCGCGGACGGCGCCCCATTTTTGTTCTATGATCCGAGCCTGTGAGTCAGGCGGGCGCACCTGCTTCACCCAATCCATCGGAGGGTCAGCTCCGGCCCCTCGAGAGTGTCGACGATGAGGTCGGCGCCGGTGAAGTCGTCACCGGCGCTGTAGATGCTGGGCGCGACGACGGTGCGCAGGCCGGCCCGGCGGGCGGCGAGCAGACCGTTGCCCGAATCCTCGAAGCCGAGGCAGTCAGCGGCCGGCAGGCCGAGATCCGAGAGGACGAGATGGTAGACCTCCGGATCGGGCTTCTTGGCCGTGACGTCCTCGCCGGTCCTGATGCTCGCGAACCAGCGGGAGGAGCCTTGGCCGAGGGTGGCGTCGAGCAGGGCCGTGACGTTCGGGCGGCTCGTCGTCGTGGCGATGGCGAGCAGCAGGCCCTCGCCGCGCGCATGGTCGATGAGCGCGGCGACGCCCGGGAGGAGGACGGCCGATCCGGCCCGGATCTTCTCCGTGTAGATCGCCGTCTTGCGGGCGTGAAGCGCGCGGGCGCCGACCTCGGCGCCGACGCGCCTCGCGTATGCGAGGATGCGTTCGCGGCCGCCGGTCGTGCGCAGCAGATCGCGATAGAGACCGCGGTCCCATGACCAGTCCAGACCAACTTCCGCGAAGGCCTGGTTGAAGGATGCGCGATGGATCTCCTCGGTCTCGGCGAGCGTGCCGTCGACGTCGAAGACGAACGCCCGTGTCGTCACGGACATGCCTCCTTCGGCGCGCCGGACAGCGCCGCCGGCAGGGCGGAGAGATCGTCGAGGACAAGGTCCGCGCCGAGCTCGTCCACCGGACCGTCGCAATAGCCGCCCCTGACCAGGACGCAGGCCATGCCGGCGGCGCGGGCCGAGGCCAGGTCGGCGCGGCTGTCTCCGACCAGGACCGCCTCAGTCGGGGCCGCGCCAAAGCCTGCGCAGGCGGCGAGCAGCATGTCGGGGGCGGGCTTCTTCGGGTAGCCGCTGTCGCCGCCGATGACCGCGTGCACGGCGGCGAGCAGATCGAAGTGGGCCAGTATCGTGCGGGAGAAGCCTTCCGGCTTGTTGGTCACGACGCCGGTGCGGGCGCCCGAGCGATTGGCGGCCTCCACCGCCTCGCGTGCGCCCGGACGCAAGACCGTGAGTTTGGTGAGGTTGCGCCCATAGATGTCGGCCATCGCCGCATGCCGGCCATGCATCGTCTCCTCGTCCAGGCAAGCGCCATGCGCGGCGAACGCGCGCTCGACGAGCTTTTCCAGGCCATGGCCGATCATGCCGCGCACCGCCGGCAGGGAATGGGCGGCATATCCCTCCGCCGCGAGCAGCTCGTTGACGGCCGCCGCGATGTCGGGCGCGGAGTCGACGAGCGTTCCGTCGAGGTCGAACAGGACCACCCTCGGCCGGCGGGGGAATGCGGCCGGACGCTGGCGGCTCACGCCGCGCACGTCGCCAGGCTGCGGTCGGCGGCGGTCCTGATCGCGGCGATGTTGCGCGCGTAGGCGTCTTGGGCGCCGCCCCTGAAGATGGCGGAGCCCGCCACCAGCACGTTCGCGCCGGCCCCGGCGACCAGCGGCGCGGTCTCCGGCGTCACGCCGCCGTCAATCTCGATGTCGATCGGCCGGTCGCCGATCAGCGCCTTCACGCGCCGCACCTTCTCGACCACGGCGGGGATGAAGGCCTGGCCGCCGAAGCCGGGGTTCACCGTCATCAAGAGCACGAGGTCGAGCCGGTCGAGCACGTATTCGATCGCCGATTCCGGCGTCGAGGGATTGAGCGACACGCCGGCCTTCTTGCCGAGGTTGCGGATCGCCTGCAGCGAGCGGTCGAGATGCGTCGTCGCCTCGGCGTGGACGGTGATGATGTCGCAGCCGGCTTCGGCGAAGGCGGCGAGGAAGGGGTCGGCGGGCTCGATCATCAGGTGGCAGTCGAAGATCTTGTCGGTGCGGTCGCGGATCGCCTTCACCACCGGCGGGCCGAAGGTGATGTTCGGCACGAAATGGCCGTCCATCACGTCGAGATGGATCCAGTCGGCGCCGGCCGCGGCGACCGCCTCGACCTCGTCGCCGAGCCTGGAGAAATCCGCCGAGAGGATCGACGGCGCGATGATGGTCCTGCCGGTCATGTCTTTTTTCCCAGTCCAGCCAACTTGTTATCTGGCGTCGCGAACACCCGGCTGGCCCTGATGTCCTCCGCCGATATGGTTGACAGCGCCTCGGCGTCGAGCGGCCCTTTCGAACCCTCGAACAGACGGTTCGCCTGGCGCAGGCGGGCGCGGTCGAGGGCGTTGCGGATCGAGCGGGCGTTGGCGAAATGCGGCTGCGCGCGGCGCAGGGCGATGTAGTCGGTCAGCGCGTCGCGGGCGCCGGCGTCGAGGTGGTAGTTCTGCTGGCCGAGCATGCGCTCGGCGATGTGGTGGAGTTCGTCGGGCGTGTAGTCGGGGAAGTCGATGTGGTGGGCGATGCGGGAGCGGAAGCCCGGATTGCTGTCGAAGAAGCGGTCCATCCGGTCGGCGTAGCCGGCGAGGATCACCACGAGGTCGTCGCGGTTGTTCTCCATCACCTGGAGAAGTATTTCGATCGCCTCCTGGCCGTAGTCGCGCTCGTTCTCGGGACGGTAGAGGTAGTAGGCCTCGTCGATGAAAAGCACGCCGCCCATGGCTTTCTTGAGGATTTCCTTGGTCTTGGGCGCGGTGTGGCCGATGTACTGGCCGACGAGGTCGTCGCGGGTGACCGCGACGAGATGGCCCTTGCGGATGTAGCCGAGGCGGTGGAGCAGGTCGGCCATGCGGAGCGCGACCGTGGTCTTGCCGGTGCCGGGGTTGCCGGAGAAGGACATGTGCAGCGTCGGCGTCTCGTGCGCGAGGCCGAGCGCGCGGCGGGCCTTTTCGACGAGCAGGAGCGCGGCGGTCTCGCGGATGCGCTTCTTGACCGGGGCGAGGCCGATCAGCTCGCGGTCCAGCTCGGCCAGCACGGCCGCGACGCCGGAGGTCTCGAACTCGGCGCGGAGGTCGATGGAGGCGGGGGTTTCGGCGCGGGCGGGCTCGGACATGGCGTCCTCCTGATCCGCCGGGATATCAAGGGTTCACGGCGGTTTGTTCGATGAACATTTCACGCGCAAGACATGCACGACGCGGATGCCGGGACCATGCGCGGGGCCGAGGCGTCAACGCCGGTCCGGCGCGCCGGGATTTGGCGGACGGCGCGCCTTTGCGCGCCGACGCTTGTTCTCCCCGCGCAAGGCGCGGGGCCCCTCGCGCGCCGTTGCGCGCGGTTCTCCCCCACCCCCTTCCCCCGCCCCCAAGGGGGCGGGGAACCTGCCCGACAGGTGGGGGCGCATGGCTGCGGCGGGCGGTCAGGCGTAGCGTTGGCCTTCGGGCCGGTCGGAGGCGTAGGACTGGATGCTGTAGCGGATGCGCCGCCCGTCGATCTCCTGGCGCACCAGCCGGAAGCCCGGCTCCTCCTTCGGGCGGTTGGCGATGAAGGAGAGCCGCACCGACTCCCAGCCCGGGCTCGCGTCGAAGGCGAGGACGCGGATGTAGCGGTCGCCGTACTGCTTGCGGCACTCGTTGAGCTCGTAGACGAGGGCGGCGGCGTCCGGGTTGTCGAACATCGGGTGGCCCCACATCTCCCAGTAGCTGTTCCGGGGATGCGGGTCGTCGGTGTATTCGAGCGACACCGCCCAGCCGTTGTCGATGCAGTATTGCACCTGCTCGTGGATCTGCTCGTCGGTGAGGTCGGGCAGGAAGGAGAAGGCGCCTTGCGTCACGCGCATGGGATGGCTCCTCAGCTGGCGGTTGCGGTGGGGACGAAGTCGGGCGTGTCGGTCGAGGCGTAGTCGAAGGTCACGTCCTTCCAGGTGTCGAGCGCCTGGCGCAGCGGCG
>CAYTMB010000087.1:0-8541 GCA_964438465.1 uncultured Rhodovulum sp.
CGCCGTGGTCGGCTCGTCGGCGATCAGCACGTCCGGGTCGAGCGCCAGCGCCATCGCGATCATCACCCGCTGCCGCTGGCCCCCGGACAGCCGGAACGGATGCTGGCCGGCCATTAGGGCCGGATCGGGCAGGCCGACCTCGGTCAGGAGCTCGATGACGCGCGCCCGGCGATCCCTTGGCGCGGCCTCGGGATGGGCGTCCATCACCTCGGCGATCTGGTCGCCGACGGTCATCAGCGGGTTCAGGGCGGAGAGCGGGTCCTGGAAGATGATCGAGACGATCCGCCCGTAGACGCCGCGCCGCTCGGTCGGCGTCAGGCTTAGGAGCTCGCGGCCGCGCAGGCGGATCGAGCCCGTGTCGATCGTCAGCGTCGAGGGCAGCAGGCCCATGACGGCGTTGGCGGTCACCGACTTGCCCGAGCCGGACTCACCGACGATGCACAGCACCTTGCCGCCCTCGAGCGCGAAGGAGATCCCCTCGACCGCATGGCTGCGGTCCATCTCCTTCGGCAGCGCGACGCTGAGGTTCTCGACGACGAGGACGGGGTCGTCCATCGGCTTGTCCTTCCGGTCAGGCATGCGGGGGCAGCGGCGCGCCGCTGGTCTTGGCGGCGAGCCAATCCTTGGCGCGGAAGTAGCGCAGCGTCAGCCCCGGACCGTAGCTCATGTAGAACGGCGCGGACTTCAGCGGCTCGACCGGCAGCGAGAGGTCCTTGTCCGGCACGCCGAGCGCCCATTCACTGAGGATGCCGCCGAGCATCGAGCCGGTCGGCACCCCACGCCCTGACAGGCCGGTCAGGGCGGCGACCCCCGGCGCGAGGCCGTAGAGGCGCGGGATGGTCTTCTGCTGCATGTCGAGCTCGCCCCACCAGAAGTACTCCCAGCGGATGTCCTCGCGGATCTGGGGATGCAGCCATTTCAGCCGGTCGGTCATCACCTGCTTGGTCCAGGCGACGTCCACGCCGCGCCGGCCCATCGGGAACATCGAGGCGACGATGCGGCCGTCGCGGTCGTACTTGTAGACGTAGATGTCGCCGCGGCCGTCGTGCATCGTGGTGTTGCGCGGCAGGACGGAGGCGCGCGTCTCGGGGTCGAGCGGCTGGGTGGCGCAGACGAAGACGCGCATGATCCTGAAGGTCTGGTCGAGCTTCGGCCAGCCGCCGACCGTGTAGGCCCCTGTGGTGAAAATCACCTTGTCGGCGAGGACTGCGCCCTTCTCGGTTTCGACGCGCCAGCGGGCGCCGTCGCGCCGGCACGCGGTCACCGGCGAGCGGGCGTAGAGGCGGACGCCCTCCTGCATCACTGCGCGGGCAAGGCCGCGGGAATAGCCGAGCGGGTTCAGGTGCCCGCCCTCCTCGTGCAGCCAGCCGCCGATGAAGCGGTCGGAACCGGTGATCTCCCGCGCCTCGTCGGGCCCGACGTAGCGCGTGCGGGCGCCGACGGCGTTGTAGGTCTCGACCTTGGCCTTGAGGTCGCCGATGTGGCCGGGCGTCAACGCGCCCATGAAATAACCGTCCTGGCGCCATTCGCAATTGATCTGGTAGTCGCGGATCATCATCGAGACCCGGTCGTTGGCGCGGGTCTGGCGCGCGATCAGCCGCTCGGCCCAGGGCTCGCCGAGCATCTTGCGCAGGTGCGGCAGGCTGTAATGCGTGAAGGTCGGCGTGCAGTGGCCGGCGTTGCGCCCGGAGCCGCCGAAGCCCGGCTCCTGCGCCTCTACCAGAGCCACCGAGACGCCCTGCTTCGCCAGCTCGAGCGAGGTGGTCATGCCGCTGTAGCCGGCGCCGACGATGCAGACGTCGGCGGCGACCGTCCCCTCAAGCGCAGCGGTCCCGGGCGCCGGTTCGGCGGTCGCATACCAGAGCGTCTGGTCGAAGGGAGAAAAGCGGGTCTCGGGAAAGGTTTGCATGGCGTGACTCAACTCAGGTCGCTTCGGGCGTCGAGGGCGTCGCGCAGTCCGTCGCCCACGAAGTTGAAGCCGGTGACGGCGAGGGTGATGGCGACGCCCGGCACGATCGCGAGCCAGGGCGCCGAGGCGAGGTATTGCTGCGCGCCGTTGAGCATGTTGCCCCAGGACGGCAGGGGCGGCTGGATGCCGTAGCCGAGGAAAGAGATATAGGCCTCGAGCAGAATCGCGTTCGCGATCGTAAGCGTCGCCGAGACGATGATCGGCCCGGCGACGTTTGGCAGCAGCTCGCGGAACATGATGTGGCTGGAGGACAGCCCGAGCATCCGGGCGGCAAGGATGAAGTCGCGCTCGCGCAGCGACCGGACCTCGGCCTCGACGACGCGGGCTACCTGCATCCAACTCGTCGCCGCGATGATGATCGTGATCATCAGCGGGCTGGGCCGCACGAAGGCGGCGAGCGCCAGAAGCAGGAAGATGCTCGGGAACGACAGGAAGCCGTCCACCACCCGCATCAGAACGGTCCCGATACGCCCGCCGAGATAGCCGGCCACGATCCCGACCAGGGTGCCGACGATGGTCGAGATCAGCATCGCCGCGAAACCGACGAGCAGCGAGACCCGGCCAGCCATGAACAGCCGCGCGGCGATGTCGCGCCCGAGCGGATCGGTGCCGAAGATGTGGCCGCCGGTCAGCGGCGGCGCAAAGCGCCCCCGCAGGTCGATGTAGAGCTGGTCGTAGGGAAGCAGCCACGGCCCGACGATGCAGGCGGTGGTCAGCAGCACGATGATCACGAGCCCGATCACGGCGAGGCGGTGGCGCAGGAAGCGCCGGAGGGTGCGGTTGCGGGTCCTGCCGACGGGCGTGGCGGGCAGCGGCATGTCGGTCACGGGCGCGGCTCCTGTCATGCCAGCCGAATGCGGGGATCGACGAGGGCGGTGAGGAGATCGGCGGCGAGGTTGCCGGTGATGACGAGGATCGCCGAGAACATCAGCAGGCCCATGATCACCGGATAGTCCGAGTAGCCGAGGCTATCGAGGAACAGCCGTCCCATACCCGGCCAGGTGAAGACGGTCTCGGTCACCAGCGCGCCGCCGAGCAGCGTCGGGAGCTGCAGACCCGCGAGCGTGATCATCGGGATCAGCGCGTTGCCGACCACATGCTTCATCAGCACCCGCCGCGGCGACAGGCCCTTGGCCCGGGCGGTCTTGACGAAGTCCTGGTTGATGACGTCGAGCGTCGCCGTGCGCATGTAGCGGCTCCAGATCGCCACATTGACGAGCGCGAGCACCATCGCCGGCATGATCAGATGGTGCAGGTAGTCGAGGAACGACTGATTGCCGATCGTGTACATGTTGCCCGCCGGCAGCCAGCCGAGTTCGAGCGAGAAGACGTAGATCGCGACCAGGCCGAACCAGAAGGTCGGGATCGACAGGGCGACCATCGCGCCGACGGTCGCGGCGTAGTCGAACAGCGAATAGCGCTTCACCGCGCCCTTGATCCCGATCCAGGTCCCGAGCCCGATCGCGATCGCCGTCGACGTGCCCATCAGCAGCAGCGTGGCGAACAGATGGTCGCCGATGATCGTCAAAACCGGCCGGCCGTCGCGGAACGAATTGCCCCAGTCGCCGCGGACCAGCCCCCAGGCCCAGTCCGCGTACTGGACGAGGATCGGGCGGTCGAGACCCATGTCGGCCGCGATCCTGTCGAGTTCGGCCTTGCTGACGCCGGGCGTCAGGGCGAACTGCGACATCGGTCCGCCCGGGGCGAGCAGCAGCACCGAGAAGCCGATCAGCGAGACGATGAAGAGCAGGACGACGCTTTGGCCGAGGCGGGCGAGGATGAAGCGAAGCACGGTCGGACCTCCGGATCGGGAGCCGGGAAGGGAGCCGGGCGGCGCGCGCCGCCCGGCGGGTCGACGCCGGGGTCAGCCCCGGCGCCAGCTTCCGACGTTCCAGCTGTCGATGCGGACGTTGACGTTGGGCTCGAAGCCTTCGATGCCCGACTTGGTGCCGCGCAGGTCGGTGTACTGGAAGATCGGCAGGAACGGCAGTTCGTCGCGGGCGAACTCCTGGATGCGCAGGTACGGGACCCTGCGCTCCTCGGGGACGAAGATCCCTGCGCCCTCGGCCAGCAGCGTGTCGACCTCCGGGTTCACCCACTGGAAGGTGTTCTGGCCGCCGCCGCCCTGGGCCGCGATCGCCTCGGAGTTGAAGTAGTCCGAGGTATCGGGATCCGGGCCGGTGAGGAACGAGATGCCGGCGATCGCGCTCTCGTACTGCGACAGCATCCAGTGGTCGCCCCACATCACTGCCGGCGGCAGGTTGTTGATCGTCATCTCGATGCCGGCCTCGGCGAAGGTCTGCTGCATGAACTGCTGCGCCTGCTCGCGCAGGTGGTTGCCGGCCGTCGTCGAGTTGGCGAAGGACAGCCGCACCCCGTCCTTGGCGCGGATGCCGTCGGGGCCCGGCGCCCAGCCGGCCTCGTCAAGAATGGCGGCCGCCTTCTCGATCGAGAACTCGTGCGCCGGCAGGTCCGGATTGTAGTAGAACGACTGCTGTGGCATGTAGCTCTCGGTCGCCACCGGCAGGCCGTAGTAGAGCGCATCGATCAGCGTCTGCTTGTCGAGCGCGTGGTAAAGCGCCTGGCGCACGGCCTTGTCCTGGAAGATCGGCAGGCCGAGGTTGAGCGAGAAGGTCTCCACCGGGCTGCCCGGCGCCTTGACCACCACCCGGTCGGCGAGGCCCTCGGCCTCGGCGAAGTGGTCGGCCGTGATGCCCTGGATGCCGATCACGTCGATGTCGCCGGACTTGAACTGGGTGTAGAGCACCGTCAGGTCCGGGATGTACTTGATGATGAGCTTCTCGATGTAGGGGCCGTCGCCGAAGTAGTCCGGATTCGCGTCCAGCTCGATGTAGTCTCCGGCGACGCGGCGGGTCCACTTGAAGGGGCCGGTGCCGATCGGCGCGTTGTTGAACGGCGTGGCGTTCAGGTCGGCCTGGCCGTCGAAGGCGTGCTTGGGCACGATGAAGGTCGAGGCCAGGATCGAGGCGTAGGGCGCATAGGGCTCGGCCATCGTCCAGGCGATCTCGGTCGGCGAGACCACGGTGATGTCGCGCACCTGGTCGTGGCCGGCCCGCCTCCAGCTGCGGAAGTCGGGATTGACCATCAGCTCGAGGGTGAACTTCACGTCCTCGGCGGTGAAGGGCGTGCCGTCATGCCAGGTCACGCCGTCCCTGAGCTTGACGCGCCAGTTGAGGCCGTCGGCGGAGATGCCGCCGTTCTCGACCGTCGGCACCTCGGCCGCGAGCAGCGGATAGAACGCGCCCTCGGCGTCGACGCCGAACAGCGGGTCGAAGATCGCGAAGTAGACGCCTTCGTCGACCTCGATGTGCAGCAGGTGCGGGTTGAAGACCGTCGGCTCCTGCGAGAAGCCGAGCACGATCTGGCCCGAGGGCGCGTCCTGGGCGCGAGCCATGCTTGAGAAGGCGCCCGGGATGATCAGGCCGGCCGCGCCGAGGCCGAGGAGGCCGAAGGTCTGCCGGCGGGTGGCGCGGAAGGCGGAAGGCGTGTCGGTCATCAGAACAGTCTCCCTTTCGTTAGAACGCGTGGTCTCAAAAGCCGCTGACGATCTCGATCTTCGATCCGTCGCTGAACCGTCCGAGCCGGAAGTCCTTCGGGTCGACGAGCGGCGTCGATCCGGTCACCAGATCGGCGGCGAGCTTGCCCGCGGCCGGCCCGATGCCGAAGCCGTGCCCCGAGAAGCCGGTCGCGAGGAAGAAGCCCGGGATGCGGTCGACCGGCGAGATCACCGGCACCGCGTCAGGCGTCACGTCGATGTAGCCGGCCCAGGTCTGCGCGATCGTGGCGCGCTCGAAGATCGGATAGATCCGGCGCACGGCCTTCAGCACCTCGGCGCGGATCGCCTTGGACGGCTTCGGGTCGAGCACGCGCGCGTATTCGAACGGCGAGGCCTCGTCCATCTCCCAGCGCCGCGGGATGCGCATCTCGTCGAAGAACCGCCCGCCCAGCCGGAACGACAGCGAGCGCCATTCGGACCTCAGCGCCGGCAGGAACGCGCGCGCGTGGCGGAACGACGCCGGCACGATGTCGACGACGTTCTCGTGACCCGAGGCGATCGTGTACCCGCCGTCGCGCCGCTTGCGGATCGCTACCTCGTCGGACCAGATCGCCTGCTCGGGGCCGCCCTCGAGCGGGTCGGTACGCATCACCGTGTTCATGACCTTGAGCTGCGGGAAGTCGACGCCGAAGCGGCCCGAGAACAGGTTCGACCAGGCGCCGCCCGCCAGCACGACCGAGGAGCAGGCGATCGGCCCGCGCTCTGTGACCACGCCGCTGATCGCGCCGGCGCTGGTCTCGATTCCGCGCACCGCGCATTCGGTCAGCACGTGCGCGCCGAGCTCGCGCGCCCGCTCCGCCACGGCCGGCGCCGCCTTCTGCGGCTCGGCCCGGCCGTCGACCGGCGTGTAGAGCGCGCCCTTGACGGCGAGATCGGCGCCGGGGACCAACTCGTGGAACTCCCTGGCCGACAGCATTCGGTGCTCGATCTGGTAGCCGTCGAGGTTGCGGCCCCAGCGCTCGTGCTCCTCGTACTCCTTGTCGGTCCTGCATGTGAAGATGATGCCGGCGCGCGCATAGCCGGTCGGGCGGCCGAGCCGCTCGTCCATGCCCTTCCAGATGCGCAGCGCCTCGGCCATCAGCGGCACCTCGCGCGGGTCGCGGCGCGAGATGCGCACCCATCCCCAGTTGCGGCTCGACTGCTCATGGCCGATCCCGCCCTTCTCGCACAGCGCGACCTTGACCCCGCGCTCGGCGAGGTCGAGCGCCGTCGACGCGCCGATGATCCCGCCGCCGATGACGACGACGTCGACCTTCGCGGGCAGGTCGGGGTCGCCGTGGAACGGGTCGACGCGTGGACCGGGCATGTCAGTAAAGCTCCTCGGCCTGGCAATTGACCGCGAGCTCGGCCACGCTCGCGCTGTTGGGAAGGTCGAGGATGGTGGCGACGAGCCCGGCGACGTCGGACGGGCGCGTCATCTCCGCCTCGGTGCGGTCGGTCAGGCCGCGGGCCATGTCGGTGGCGACGAAGCCCGGGCAGATCGCGGTGGCGCGGACGCCCTGGTCGAAGCCGGTCTGACGCAGCCCGTGGGCCAGCGCGACGGCTGCGTGCTTGGTGACGGCGTAGAGGCTGGAGGCGGGCGACTTCACCCGCTTGCCCGACAGGGACGCGACGATGACGATGCGGCCGCGCCCCGAGGCGACGAGCGCCGGGAAGGCGGCCTGCGCCAGCCGGCGGGGCGCCTTGACGTTGACCTCCCACATTGCGTCCAGCTCCGCGTCGCTGGCGTCGACCACTGTCTTCGGCACGATGACGCCGGCGTTGGCGATCACCGCGTCGATGCGTCCGAACCGGTCGAGCGCGGCCTGGGCCCAGTCCTGCTCGCCGCCGGACCGGGCGTCGTAGGCGTGGATCTGCAGCCGATCGCGCTTGCCCAGGCGGTCGACCGGCCCGCGCAGCCCGAGCGACAGCCGCCAGCCGTCGGCGGCGAGGCGCTCGGCGATCGCCCGGCCGATGCCGCGGCTCGCTCCGGACAGGAGCGCGACCCGTCGCTCGGTCATTGCGGATCTCCGCCGGCTGCGCGGGGACTGGTCACCAGCCGCCAGTAGAGGGCGCGCAATGGTCCGATCACGGCGTTGTACTCCACGTCGCTCATGTCGCTCAGGAAGGCGCGGGATTCGCGCACGCGACGGCGGATCTCCTGCCGTACCCGTTCGCCTTCCTCGGTCAGGAACAGGGCGCGCGCGCGGGAATCGATCGTGCTCGTGCGTCGGGTGATGAGCCCGTTCGCCTTCAGCCCGTCGAGGATGCGCCCCATCTCAGAGCGGTCCTTCATGGCCATCTGCGCGATCACCGAAGGGCGTATGCCAGGGTGGTTTCCGATCAGCAGCAGCGCCGAGACCTTGCCGACCCCGCGGATAGCGGCGAGATCCTCGATGCGCATGTCCCAGTCGCGGCTGACCTCTGCATTGATGCAGCGGATGAAGAAGCTGAGCGTGCCGTCCAGCACGTCGAGGTCGATCGCCTCCGGCGTGGCGAGCACGTCCTCGCCGTCTTCGTGCTTCAATTTCCGATTCTCGATGTCCAAAGCGCCAAGTCCCCAACTCCAACGATGGTCGCCAATTTAATGGACTATGTCCATCAAATTTAAAGCGACGGGCGAGGCGATGCGCAGGGATGGTCGCGCCGAGGACAGTCGCGGCCGGGGGTGTGCATCCTTTGGGCAGCGAGCGCCCTCCGAGCGGGGCGCGCAAGGCTGTTGACGGGCGCCGGTGCTCGACGGTGTCGAGCGCTTCGAACGGGTCGCGGAGCGGATTGAGCCGCACGCCGAGGCGCCATGCCGGCAGGAGAGGCCGAAACGCGACTGCGACCTCGCGATCCGCGTCGACCTCGACCCCATGGCGCCAGCGAATGCCGTCCAGACCGTGAACGCCGACGGTCCGCTCGTCACCATCACCGCGCCGCTTCTTCCGGGCGCGCGCAACGACGACGAGGTCGCCTTCGCGATGGGACGTGAGGCGGGTCATCACATCGCGAGCCATATCGAGAAGCAGGC
>CAYTMB010000088.1:0-8529 GCA_964438465.1 uncultured Rhodovulum sp.
GGAAGGCGTACGACGAGGCCGTCGGCCGTTTATGTCGCCCACTCGAGGGCCATCTGACAGTCGAGACTCTCGCCGGGAGCCAATGGCACGAGCCCGGGTCGCCCGGGCAAATTGTGCGCGTCGACGGGATGCGAGACCGGCTCGAAGCAGAAAAAGTCCGCGTCACCCGAAGGCGAATATACGAGCGCCGTGGACAGGCCGGGGGCGGAGAGCCGCACGGAGACGGAGCGCGGGCCCTGCAGGATCGCGGCGGAGCCGTCCCAGCCGGAGAAACCCGCGTTGATCCAGCCATCCGGAAGCGGTCGACTCCTCGCCCATCGCCAGTCCGCTGGCGCGGGGACGGGCGCCGTCGACGCCGGCAGATGACGCAAATCCTCTGGCCAGCAGCCGGTCGCGCGGAACTGCAGCCGGGTATCAGCGGTGCGCGGGAACCAAGGATGGAAGCCGGCGCCGAAGGGCAGCAGGCGGTCGGCGCGGCTGGTGAGGCGCAGGCCGAGGGTCAGGCGCGCCGGGGTCAGCCGGTACTCGGCCTCGGCGGTGTAGAGCAACGGGCCGAACGCGCCGTCGACGAGCGAGAGCCGGAGGTGATCGGGCGCCCGGGTCGTCACCACCCAGGGCTTCTGGAAGGCGTCGCCGTGGATAGGCAAGGGCTCGCCCGCGAGGTTCGGGGCGAGATCGTAGCGACGGCCCTCGAAGGCGAAGCCGCCGGCGATGCGGTTCGAAAACGGCGCGAGCAGGTTCAGCGCCAAGGCGAAGGGCCCGTCCTCGAACCGCCCCGACCAAGGGCGCAACACCGGGCGGTCGGCGACCCGGAGGTCGGCGAGACCTGCCCCGATCGCCGGCACCACGTCCGCCCGGGCCGCCCCGGCGGCAAGGCGGATCACTACCAGCCCCCGTCGATGGCGATGTTCTGCCCCGAGATCATCCGCGCCGCGTCCGAGGCGAGGAAGACCGCCAGGTTGGCGACGTCCTGCGCCTCGATCCGGGCCTTGAGGCACTGCCGGTCCAGCACCCAGTCGTTGTACTCCTGCAGCCGGTCGGCGAAGACGCGGCTCTCGGCCTCCGACACCACGGCCCCGGGGGCGATGGCGTTGACGGTGATCCCGTGCCGGCCCAGCTCGCGGGCGAGGCCCTTGGTGAGCCCGAGCAGCGCGCCCTTCGAGGCGACGTAGGGCACGTAGCCGTCCCACTGCCCGTTCAGCGTGACCGAGGTAAGATTGACGATCCGTCCCCAGCCCGCCGCCTTCATGGCCGGCGCGACCGCCCGCGTCAGCGCGAATGCGGCCGAGGAGTTCACCCGGATCTGGTCCTCGTACTCCTGCAGCGAGAACGCCTCGTGCGGCTTGTTGATGATGAGGGCCGCGTTGTTGACCAGGATGTCGAAGGGGCCGGCGGCGGCCACGGCCGCCTCCGCCGCTGCGAGATCGTTCAGATCGACGCCGAGCCAGTCGTGATCGGCCGGCGGCGCGCCCTCGGGGCGGTCGAGCACCGTGACCGAGGCCCCGGCCGCAGCGAAGGCCACGGCGAATGCCTGACCGATGGTCCCGAGCCCGCCGGTAACGAGGGCGCGCCTGCCGTCGAGCGTGGTCATGACCGATCTCCGCTTGCCTCGATGAGCGCGGTCATGCCGCCCGCAATCCGGTCGAGCGCGCCCGCGGCATCGGTCGCACCGGTCAGCGCGGCGTGCACGGCATCGCCGACCAATGCGCAGCCGGCGATTCCGATATCGCCGAACGGCCGCTCCTCGCGCGCCACCGCGCGGCTCGCGCGGACCGTAGTGAGAAGATCGCTGCGGAAGTGGCGGTCGAAGGCGGCGCCGTAGAGGACCGGAAGCGCGGACGTCTCGAGCGCGTGCGCGGCGAGCCCGTCAGTCTCGAGCCGGGAGTCCGAGGTGAGGAAGCGGACCAGTTCCCAGGCCTCGTCCGGCATGTCGGTGCGTGCCGGGATCGCCCAGGGCGGGCAGTAGAGGTTCGGCGCCCGGCCCGCCGGCCCGGCCGGAACCATGGCGACCTGCGAGCTCTCGGCCAACTCCGGGTCGGTCGCCAGCACGTGCGCGTACTCCATGCCGACATCCATGATCATGCCGACGCGGCCAGCCTTGTAGTCGCGCCGCATCTCGGGAAAGCTGATCTCGCCCTGGTCGGGCGGGCAGACCTCCCGCAGGAGCCGCAGGTACGTCGCGAGGGCGGCGTGGTGCGCCTCGCCATAGGCTCCGGGGCCGCCGTCCCGCTCCAGCCAGCGTGCGCCGAAGGAGCCGGTGAAGCTGCCGATCGTCCAGACCGCGTGTCCACCGCCGGCGGCGCCGCGGGTCTCGAAGCCCCAGAACTCTCGGCGTTCATCCTTCCTGACTGCTTCCTGGAGACTTCCCGCGACCTCGCACAGCTCCTCCCAGTCGGCCGGGACCGGCAGCCGGTAGCGGTCCAGCAGATCCCGGCGCACGAGCAGCATCGAGCAGACGTTGACGCAAGGCAGGCCCAGCACCGCGCCGCCGCGGCTGACCGCGTCCCGGGTCGCGGGCGTCACATGGTCGAGGGTGAGCCCCGCGGCGGCCAAGCGGGGAGCGAGATCAAGAACACCCCCCTGGCGCGCCATGTCCTGCAGGATGATCTCGTCACAGCAGACGAGGTCGAAGGTCGGGGCCGCCCCGGTGAAGGAGCCGATCATCCGGTCGAACATGTGTTCGATCGTTCCGACGCCGACTGGGTCCCAGGCGAGCTCGGTTCGGACGCCGGTCGCGCGGGTGAACTCCGCCAGCGCCTCGGGCAGGGCCGCGAACGGGAACCACCACTCCTGATACACCCGCAGAACGCCATTGCCCATCCGTCCCGCCTCCTCAGAGCACGTCCTGCACTTCCTCGATCGAGGTCGCGGAAGCCGGCTTGTCCAGCACCACCTGGCCCAGCGCCATCGCCACGATCCGGTCGCAGCAGGCGAAGACGTGGTGCATGTTGTGGCTGATGAAGATGGCCGTGACACCCTGCGACTTCAGCGAGCGCACGAAGCCGATGACCTTGGTCGTTTCCTTCACCGAGAGGTGGTTCGTCGGCTCGTCGAGGATCATCACCTTGGACTTGAAATGCATCGCCCTGGCGATCGCCACGCCTTGGCGCTGGCCGCCGGAGAGCTCGCCCACCAGCGCGTCCGGGGAGCGCAGGTGCAGGTCGACGTCGGCGATGGCGGCGACGCTGTCGGCGCGCATCCGGGCCTCGTCGAGCCACCCGACGCCGCCCAGGGCGAACTTCAGCGGCTCGCGGCCGATGAACATGTTGCGCGCGATCGACATGATCGGGACCATGGAGTTGTACTGGTAGATCGTCTCGATCCCGAGCTGCATGGCGTCCTTCGGGCCGCGCATCGCCACTGGCGCACCTTCGACCAGCACGTCGCCCTCATCGGGCCGGTGCAGGCCCGAGAGGATGCTGATCAGTGTCGACTTGCCGGCGCCGTTGTCGCCGACGAGCCCCACGGCCTCGGTGCGGTGGAAGTCGAGGCTGACGCCCTTCAGCGCGTGGACGCCGGAGTACCACTTGTGCAGGTTGCGCACGGAGATGATCGGCTGGTCCATCTCAGGTCTCCACCTTCATCGCCCGCCCGCGCTTGCGCAGCCAGGCGTTGCCGACGACGGCGAGGATGGTCAGTGCGCCCACGGCGAACTTGAACCAGTTCGAATCGACCCGGCTCAGCACCATGCCGTTGTCGATCACCCGGATCAGCGTCGCCCCGATGATCCCGCCGAGGATCGAACCGATCCCGCCCAGGAGCGAGACGCCGCCGATCACCGCGGCAGCCACCGCCTGCAATTCCAGCCCCTCGCCGATAGAAGGCAGGGGCGAGCCGAGCCGCAGCACCTGGATCATGCCGGCGAAGCCCGCGAGCATGGAGCAGATCATGAAGCAGGCGATCTTGACCCGCGCGGTCGGGATGCCCATCGCCTCCGCCGCGGGCAGGAAGCCACCGGTCGCGCGCACCCAGTTGCCGAAATTCGTGCGCGCGAGCAGAAGGCCGACGACGACTGCGATCCCCCCGAACCAAAGGAAGGACGCGCGGAAGAGCTCGCCCGGGCCGACGTAGCTGACGAAGAGGCCCTCGGGGATCGCCTCCATGTTCAGTCGCGGCGGGAAGCCGCCGGAGATCACCACGGTCAGCGAGCGCGCCATGAAGAGCATGCCCAGCGTCGTGATGAAGGACGGGATGGCGAAGCGAATCGTCAGCCAGCCGTTGAGAAAGCCGATCGCGGCGCAGACGGCGAGACCCGCGAGCATCGCGGGCCAGAATCCCCATCCCAACGTCATCAACACGGCGAGGGTCATCGGCATCAGTGCGAAGACGGAACCGACCGAGAGATCGAACTCGCCGCAGATCATCAGAAGCGTTACGCCGACCGCGACGATCGCCATTTCGGGCAGGAAGCCGAGCAGGCCGCGCATGTTGGCGTAGCTCAGGAAGAAGCCGCCGGAGGTCGCCTGAAAGAGCGCGATCATCAGGATGAGCAGCAGCGCCGCCGCGAGCTCGGGCTTCTGCAGGGCGAGTTTGAGCAGACGTCGCATCGGCGGCGGGGTCCTTGCCGGGCTCCCGGCGCGACCCCGAGTCGCGCCGGGTGTGTCGGGCTTCATCTCAGCGAACGCCCTGCGCCGCGAGCTCCATGATCGCATCCGCCATGTCCGGCGTCACGATGCCCTGGCCGGTGTCGATGTCGGCCGGCGCGAGGCCGACGGTCTTGGCGAGATAGACCTGCATCACCGGCATGAAGCCCTGCATGTACGGCTGCTGGTCGACCTGCACCTGGACGTAGCCGGTCTGCATCTGCTCCACGACCTCCGGAACCAGATCGAAGCCCCCGAGCAGCACCTGGCCCGGCTTCACGCCGCGATCGGCCAGCACCCGCGCTACGGCGGCGTGCCAGAAACCGGTGTCGAAATAGGCGGTCGTGTCGGGGTTCGCGCCGAGGTAGGCGCCGACGCGATCGCCGACGGTCGCAAGGTCGGTGCCGCTGTCGATACGCTCCCAGGCAACCTCGCGGGCCGGATTCGCCGCCTTGTAGTCCTCGAGGAAGTTCATCACCCCCTGCGCCCTTTGCTCGGACCAGTTCTGCCCGGGCGCCGAGACGCCGACCAGCACCTTGATCGGCCCTTCGGCGGGGAAGTTGGCCGACTGCGCCTTGCCGAGGGAATAGCCCGCGGGCAGGAAGCCCTGGCCGATGAACGCCTGGCGCGCGTTGCCGGCCGCGCCTTCGAGGTCGTCGACGTTGACGCCGATCACGATCACGCCGGCATCGCGGGCGCGCTGGATGATCTCGTCGAGCGCGGTGTTGTCGACGATCGAGGTCAGGATCGCGTCGGGCTGGCGGGCCAGCGCCGTCTCCATGTTGGCGAGCTGCTCCTGCACCGCGCCCTCGGTCTGGGTGAAGATCATCTGGCAGTCGGCCGCGATCTTGCCGCAGGCGTCATCGAAGCCCTTCTGGACCGCCTGCCAGAAGGTGTTTGAGGCCGATGAGTGGTGCGTGAACACGATGTCGAGCGGCTCCTGCGCGAAGGCGCCGGACGAGACCGTGGCCAGCAAGGCGGCGATGGTCAATCCATTGAGTTTAGTCGTCATTTTCTCCTCCCTGTTGAGCGGTCGTCCTGCGTGTCATCAGACGGTCGATGCGTCGGAAACCTTGCGCGACGTGGTGAAGGCGCGGTCGAGCTCGGGGTTCAGCTCGAGGCCGAGACCTGGTCCGGGCGGCACGGTGATCATGCCTGCCTTGACCTCGGGAACGGCGGTGACGAGATCGCGGTACCAGGTGCGGTAGAACGCCCGCACGCTCTCCTGCACCAGCGCGTTCGGCGCGTTCAGCGACAGATGCGTCGAGGCGGCGAGCACCACGGGACCGGTGCAGTCGTGGGGCGCAACGGGCAGGTGCCAGGCCTCGGCCATCGCGGCGATCTTACGCGCCTCCGACAGGCCGCCGCACCAGCTGATGTCGAGCATCACGATCCCCGCCGCGCCGGTCTCCAGCAGGTCGCGGAAGGCCCAGCGCGACCCGAGCGTCTCGGAGGCGGAGATCGGCGCGGGCGAGGCCTCAGCGTAGCGGCTCAGGCTCGAGAGGCTATCCATCTTGATCGGATCCTCGTGCCAGAAGGTTCCGTACGGCGCGAGCGCCTTGGCTATCTGGATGGCGGGCAGGAGCTGCCACATGGAGTGGAACTCCACCATGATGTCGATCCGCTCGCCTACCGCGTTCCTGATCTTTTCGAACGGTTCCAGCGCGGCCCGGAGGTCGGGCATGGATATGTACTGCCCCCGCGTCGATTCGGCCGCGAGGTCGAACGGCCAGATCTTGAGCGCGGTGATGCCCTCTTCCAGCAGCGACAGTGCGAGCTCGTCCGCGCGGTGGAGGAAACCGTCGAGGTCGTCGTAGTCTTTGCCCGACCGACCCAGGTCATAGTTGGCAGTGGTCTGACCGGTGGCCTTCTTGATGTAGTCCGCGCCCGCGCAGGTGTTGTAGGTGCGGATCTCCCGGCGCGTGAAGCCACCGAGCAGTTGCGCGACCGGCTGGCCCATGGCCTTGCCGAACAGGTCCCAGAGCGCGATGTCGAACGCCGAGTTTCCGCGGACTTCCGCCCCGGAGGAGCGAAACCCGACGTAACCGACCAGATCAGCCGCCAGCCCGTCGATTTCCAGGGGGTCGCGTCCGATCACGCGCGGCGCGACGTACTCGTGCACGTGCGCCTCGACGGTGGCCGCGCCGAAGAAGGTCTCGCCCAGTCCGACGAGGCCCTCGTCGGTGTGGACCTGGAGCCACAGCAGGTTGGGGCGTTCAGCGATCCGGATCGTTTCCAGCGCGGCGATCTTCATGGGACCCTCAGGACATTCCGGCGGAAAGCAGCGCCCGGACGCTTTCGTCGAAGTGCACGTTCATCGCAGCGACGGCCGCCTGAGGGTCTCCGGCGACCACCGCCCGCGCGATCTCTTCGTGGGTGGCGATCATCGTATCACGGGCGGCGGGCGTAGTGCGGCTCTTCCAGCCGATCGGCCAAGTCTGTCGGCTGATGCCGTGGAACGCGCCGACGATCAGCGCGAAGACCGGGTTCCGCGAGGCCGCGGCCAACGCCCGGTGGAAGCCGAGATCGATCTCCATCAGTCGTTCCGGCTCGGCGATGGCTGCGCGCATGCCGGCGGCGAGGGCGGCGATCGCCTCCGCCTCGGCGTCGCTGCGCCGGATCGCGGCCAGGGTGACGATCCGCGTCTCGATCGTCCGGCGAACGTCGTAAATCTGCTGGATGTTGATCTGCGCGGTATAGACCCCGTGCTCGATCATCAACGACATCGCGCCGTGGTCGATCTGCGCCACCGTCGCCCGCTTGCCCGTACTGAGTTCGATGATCCGCATCGCGGCCAGCGACCGGAACGCCTCGCGAACCACGGTCCGCGAGACGTTGAACTCCTTCGACAGCGCCGTCTCGGACGGCAACCGATCGCCGGGCATCAGTTCGTTCGCGCGGATGAGGCGGGTTATCGCGCCGATCGCGTCACTGACAAGACCCGTCTCGCTGGGCATTTCCATTCCAAGTTTCCACTTACCTGTCAGACAGGTTTTGCTTGAAACACACATGAACGAGCGCCATCCTGCCTGTCAACGTATTTCTGGAGGATGCAACGTGAGCGCACGGATGATCTTCGCCGCGGCGGACATGGTGGGCGAAAGCGCAATCTGGGACGACGAGAGGAGCCGCCTTGTATGGCTGGACATCGTCGGGCGACGGATTCATGCGCTCGATCCCGCCACGGGCGCGTACCGGCTGTGGAGAACGCAGGGGCGGCCGACTTCGATCGGGCTCGCCGCCGATGGCGGCGCCATCCTGGGGATGGAGCGGCACATCTGCCGCTGGGCCTGGGAGGGCGAGCCCCGGCCGATTGTTGAGGTCGAGCCCGACGCTCCCGCCAATCGCCTGAATGAAGGAGCGGTCGGCCCCGACGGGGCCTTCTGGCTGGGCACGATGATGAACAACATCGCGGATGACGACAGTCCAACGGATATCACACAGCCGACCGGCCGGCTGTACCGGTATTCCGCAGAGGGTGAGCTGACCCGCGTCTGCGACGATTTCTTCGGCATCACCAACACGCTGGTTTTCCCTTCGCCAGATCAACTCGTCACCGCGGACACTCTGGCAAACGCGCTCTACGGCTACACGATCGAACCGGGAATCGGACGGCTGTCGGACCGCCGGGTGGTGGTGGCGGACTTCCCACGCGGTTTACCCGACGGCTCCTGCCTCGATGCCGAGGGCTTCGTCTGGAACGCCCGGGTGGCCGGGGGCGGTTGCCTGCTGCGATTTGCGCCCGACGGTCGGATCGATCGGGTCGTGGAGCTGCCGTGCAGCTGGCCTACGAGCTGTGCCTTCGGGGGACCAGGACACGCAACGCTCTTTGTCACCTCAGCCCGGTTCACGATGACGGCGGCGCACCTGGCTGCGGAGCCACAGGAGGGCGGCCTCTTCGCGGTAGATGTCGGGGTCAGGGGCCTGCCCGTAAACCGTTTCGGAG